>JBBSEE010000420.1:0-3477 GCA_038239995.1 Chloroflexia bacterium
GATGTGGGCATCGCGTGGCGGGTGCTGGGGATGACCGCCGCCGCGCTTGGCCGCGTGGTCAGCGTCGCGGGCCACGATTACAGCGCATCGGCCTGCTTCAGCCAGAGCCTGCGCGTCCTCAGCGAAGCGGGGATGCAGGGGGAGCAAGCCCGCACCCTGCGCGAGTGGGCGCAATACGAACTGGCGCACGGCGACAAAGAGCGCGGCACCGCCCTCTGGCAGCAAGCCCACGCCACTTTCGCCCAGCTAGGCATGGACAAAGAGCTTGAGCGAATGCAGCCCTCTACATAGGAGACTTATGCACGGGACATTGGATTGGCTGAAAGGCATCCCCTACCCGCTCACCCCCCCCAGCGAAATCGCGGCGCGGGTGGGGCGGCTGCAAGCGGGGCTGGCGGGGGCGGGGCTGGACGGCGCGTTGCTGGTGCAGAACGTGGACCTGCACTACTTCAGCGGCACGATGCAGAACGCCCACCTGTACGTGCCGGTGGCGGGCCAGCCGGTGCTGTTGGTGTGGAAGTCGCTGACGCGGGCCGCGCACGAGTCGCCGCTGGGGGACATCGCCCCCTTGCGAAGCCCGCGCGATTTGCCCGCGCTGCTGGCCGCGCGGGGCTATACCCCCCGCCGCATCGGGCTGGAGCTAGACGTGCTGGCGGTCAACCAGTTTCGCAGCTACGAGCGGGCCTTCGCGGGGGTGGAGTTCGCCGACTGCTGGCCGCTGATACGGGCGGTGCGGCAGATAAAGAGCGACTGGGAGGTGGCGCAGATAGAGCGGGCGGCGCAGATGAGCAGCGCGATGATACTGGCGGTGCGCGACGCGCTGCGCCCCGGCGTAACCGAGCTAGCGGCGGCAGCGGCGGGCGAGTTCGCGGGGCGGATGCTGGGCCACGAGTATCTGGTGCGGATGCGCGGGCTGAACAACGACCTCGATGTCGCCTTCGTCAGCAGCGGGCCGAGCGGGGCGTATGCCACCGCGATGCTCACCTGCAACGGCGGCCTCGGCCTCTCGCCCAGCCACGCGCAGGGGGCAAGCTGGCGGCCTATCCAGCACGGCGAACCGATCCTCGCCGACTACGTGGGCCTGTACAACGGCTACCTCGCCGACCAGAGCCGTACCCTGTGCCTCGACGACCTGCCTGCCGAGTTGCAACGTGCCTATGCGGTCACGGTGGAGATACACGACCGCCTCGCCGCCGCCCTCGTCCCCGGTGCCCGCCCCGCCGACCTGTTCGCGCTGGGGGTGGAGATCGCCGCCGCGCACGGCTATGCCGCTAACCTACAGGGGCACGGCGAGCAGCAGGTCAGCTTCATCGGGCATGGGGTGGGGCTGGAACTGAACGAGTGGCCCGCGATTGCGCGAGGGATGGATGAGCCGCTACAGGCGGGGATGGTCATCGCCCTCGAACCGAAGCTGGCCTTCCCGCGCGTGGGCATGGTGGGGATAGAGAACACATGGCTAGTCACTGAGGGCGCACCCCGCCGCCTCACCACCCTGCCGACGGAGATTATCCGTGTTGCAACGTAGGCCGCGCGGCGGGCTGGTCATCGCAGTCGCTCTCGCCGCCCTGCTCATCGTCATCGCCCTGATGCAGAGCGTGGAGTGGCGCGAGTTCGACCAGCGGCGACCGGAGGCGGGCGAACCCGCGCCCAGCGTGGTCGCCACCAGCAGCATCGGCCAGTCGCTGACCATCAGCCACGCCAACTTCGACTGGTTCGACTTCCGTCTCAGCAACGGTGAACCGATACGGGCGGGGCGGGTCAAGCTGCGGCTGCATCGCGGCGACGCGAATGGCGCGACCTTGCCCATTGTCCTTAGCGACGCGGGCAACGGCTTGCTCATCACCCCGCCCGCCCCTGCCGGTCAATATTATGTGGAGATAAGCGGCAGCACCGCCGACCTCGCCGCGCTGGGGGTCATCTACAGCCCGCAGGGCAACTATAGCGGCGGGCAACTGTACGTGGATGGCAAGGCGCAGGACGGCGACCTCTCCTTCCACGTCACCTATCGCTACTACCTGCTGCAAGGGTTGGGCGACGCACTGGGTGGGCTGCTGGGCAGCCTGTGGCCGCTGCTGTGCGCCCTCCTGCTCTACCTGCTGCCCGGTCGCGCCCTGCTGGCTCTGCTCCCCCTCGCCACCCTGAACTTCGCGCAGCGCATCCTCGCCGCCCCCTTCGTCACCCTCGCCGCCCTGCCCCTCGCCTTGCTGTGGCTGAAGCCGACTGGCCTCGCGCTGGGCGGCTGGCAGATGTGGCTGCTGGTGCTGATTAGCGGCGCAATCGTGGTTTGGGACGAGCGGCGACGGATAGCGGCAGGCGATGGTTGGCGCAACCTGCACGGCTGGTGGGCATATGCGCTGCTGGGTGGCTACATTGCCCTCGCGCTGGTGGCGCGGCTGCTGGCGGCCCAACCGCTGGTCGCGGGCAGTGGGATTGATGGCTATCACCATACCCTGATTACCCAGATGATACTCGAACGCGGCAGCTTGCCGGGCGACTACTTGCCCTACGCCCCGCTGTCCAGCTTCACCTACCACTACGGCTTCCACGCCCTCGCCGCCGCGCTCGGCTGGTTGGATGGGCAGGACAGCGTCACCCTGATGCTGCTCACCGGGCAAGCCTTGAGCGCAATCCTCATCGCCGCGCTGTACGTGTTCGTGGAGTACATCTGGCACAATCGGCTGATGGCCCTTGCCGCCGCCTATATCGTCGGCCTGCTCACCATCTTCCCCGCCTTCTACGTGAATTGGAGCCGCTACACCCAGCTAGCGGGCTTGGCGGTATTGCCGGTCGCCCTGCTGCTGCTGGTCATCGCTACCCGCCAGCCGCGCATCCACTGGGGCAGCATCGCACTGGCGGTGATGGGCGCGGGCGGCCTACTGCTGGTGCATTATCGCATCTGGATGACCTACCTCACCTTCGCCGCCCTCTACGCCCTCACCCTACTGCTCGGCTGGCGCATCATTCCCCTCCCGGCGGGAGGGGCGGACCAATCTCCCCTCCCAGTGGGAGGGGCGGGGGGTGGGAGCGAGTCGGGCCAGTCACCCACCCCCAACCCCTCCCGGCGGGAGGGGAGGGCGATGCGGATGGGGGGTAGGCGGGTGCCTGCATGGCTGCCCAGCTTGGTGCTGACCGCGATATTGGGCGGGCTGGCGGTGCTGCCGTGGCTGCTCAACCTGCGGGCCAACTTTACCACCCGTATCGTGAACAACACCACTAGCAGCACCACCGCCGGTTTCTTCGACCTGAACGAACTGATTGGCCGCCAGCCGCTGGAATACTTCAGCACTGTTACGCTGCTGGTGTTGGCGGGGGCGGGGGCGTTGCTGCTGGTCTGGGAGTTCGATAGATGGGGGGTGTTGCTGCTCGACTGGGTGGGGCTGCACGTGCTGCTCTCCAACCCCTACTGGCTGCGCCTCCCCTTCGCCGGGCTGGTAGACAACGTGACCCTGATACAGAGTAGCTTCATCCCGATTGCCA
>JBBSEE010000421.1:0-3458 GCA_038239995.1 Chloroflexia bacterium
ATTACCGATACGCTGAAGGGCGACGCTTCCACCCTCGGCTTGGTCAACTCGGTGGAGTCGGCGGGGATCATGATTGCTGCGGCTCTGATTGGCGCGGGGCTGCTCAAGTTCCGCAAGCACTACCTCGGCGTGGCAATCGGCATCGGGCTGGGGGGGCTAGGCGCGGTCTTGACTGGGCTGTTCGGCGGGCTACGCAGCACGCCGGGGGTGATATTCGGTGGGTTCGTGGACGCAGCCGCGATACCAGTGGCTAACACCAATAGCACCGCGATTTGGCAGTTGCACACCCCCGACGAGGTGCGCGGGCGAGTATTCGCGGCGCGACGCACCATCGCGCAGGCCACCTTCCCGCTCGGTGTTGCCCTTGCCGCCCCCGCTGCCGCCCTGTTCGGCCTCGTGCCCGTGTTCATCTTCTGCGGGGCAATGGCAATGCTCACCGGCGTAGTCGGCCTGTTCCTCAAGCCACTCCGCACGCTTGAAGATTGAAGAAGTTAGTATGGGTCGTCGCCCTTCTCCCTCCACCGAGAGGGGCTGAGGGTGGGACGGCGACCATCTTCCTCGAAACGGGGGGTGGGGATGAGACGGTGGCAGCCGTTTCCTCCCCGCTCGTCGTTTTTACCGCAAACTAGGTCAATCCGCCGCCCACGCAGTTGCGTAGCCCAAGGGGATAAGGTAGAATAGCAGCGCGGCAGGGTGGATAGGGCTTGCCTGCGGCGGGGACATCGTGGACCCTCAATACAATGGCGTATCTCTTATTCTAGGGAAGGGAATGAAGAGCAATGGCGCACGCGACCGTATTGTACCTCGGCACTGAGCAGGGGTTGTGGACTTTGGGCAGCGCGGGGGGAAGCTGGCGGCTGACTGCGCGGGGGTTGGAACAGTTCGGCATCACCAGCGTGATGCTGCACCCCACCCAGTTGCTTACCTTCTACACCGCCGCCGAAAGCGATTCCATCGCTCCCCTCCCGCCGGGAGGGGGCGGGACTAGCGGCCTGTACCGTAGCGAGAACGGGGGGGCGGATTGGCAATCGGTGCTAAAGGGGACGATTACAGCCGTCACCCTTGCCACCGATGGCGCGAGGCGGCGACGCACCCGCACCCGCGAGGACGAGGCCGACGAGGAAGAGCCATTCGCACTGCTGGCCTCGGTCGCGCCCACCCACCTGTACCGCAGCGACGATGGAGGGGCGACATGGCAGCCGCTTACCGCACTGGCCGAGATGGCGGGATACGAGGAGGAGCCGAGCGCGTTGCTAGCTCCCGACCGTAACGACATATACGCGGGCTTCACCGATGGACGCATCTTCTATAGCGCGGACGGGGGGGCTAGTTGGCAGCTACGCAGTACCCTGATGGGCTACATCTACCGCATCATCACCCACGCGGATAGCCTGTATGCCGTAACCAGCGCGGGCATCCACCGCAGCGATGATGGCGGCGACACATGGGCGGAGCGCAGCGGCGAGTTTGTGGCGAGTGGTGGGCTGGCCGCCTTCGCCCCTACCGACGAGGAACCAGCGGGCGTGCTGCTCGCTGAGGGCCGCGCTGCCGAGGGGCAGGGCGTGTTCCGCTCCACCGATGGGGGGACGACATGGCAGCGGTGCGGCGGGCTAGCCAGCAACGAAGATTTTGTCGCGGTGCAAATCCATCCCAATGTGCGCGGCGCGGCCTACGCGATTAGCCTGCACCATGCTTACGCCACCGAGGATAAGGGCCAAACGTGGGAGCGTATTGAGTCGCCGGATATATCGACGGTCAACGCGCTGGCGGTGGCGAAGATTTAGGAAGGACTCATTCCTCACTAGCCTCCCCTATGCTCACCACCTTGCTGATGCCGCTCAGGTTGTAGCTCTTGATGCTCGGCTTGGTGACCCAGACTAGCTCTTCACCGCCGTGTGCCTTAATCTCGGTAGGGGCAATGGATTCGCCATACAGCGAGGTACCGGCGCGGCTGCCGTCGGGGTTGTGGGTGTAGTCTATCTTCACCTGCTGACCATGTGTGATGGCGTGCTGCAAGGCGGCACGTATCGCGTCCGGTGTGGCGGCGGTGATGCTGAGGCGCACGAAGTTGCGCGACCCCCGCTTCAGCACCATGCCCGGCTCTGGTTTAATCTGGGCGTTGAGGTCGCTGACCCGCTCACCATTGACGCTGACTCCGCCTTGGTCCACCAGTTGGCGGGCCTGCTTGCGGCTGGGGGCGAGGCCAGTCTGAATCAGCAGGTCGAGGATGCTGCGTGGGCTATCGTCTTGCAGCAGCACGGTGGGCATCTCCTGCGGAAGGTCGCGCTGCTGGAATACCCGCTCGAACGCGGCCCGTGCCTCATCGGCGGCGGCTTGACCGTGATACAACTTCACTACTTCGCCCGCCAGCCGCTTCTTCGCCGCCATCGGGTGCAACTCGTTGCGCTCCAGCGCGGCCTTAATCTCTTCCACCTCGCGCAGGGGCAGGTCAGTGACCATCTCGAAGTAGATGGGCATCTGCTCATCGCTGATGCTCATCAGCTTGCCGAACATATCAGTGGGGTCGTCCACGATGTTGGTGGTGTTGCCCCAAGAGCTACTCATCTTCCGCCCATCGAGGCCGGGGATTAGCTGATTGGTGATGATGTCCTGTGGCCGCTGCCCGTAAGCCTTCTGCACGATGCGCCCCGCCAGTAGGTTGAACAACTGGTCTGTCCCCCCTAGCTCCACATCGGCCCGCACCGCCACGCTGTCGTAGCCTTGCAGCAGGGGGTAGAGCAACTCGTGCAGGCCAATCGGCTTCTCATCGCGCAGCCGCTCGGCGAAGTTCTCGCGCTGCATCATCTGGGCGACGGTGAACTGGCTGGCAAGGCCGATGATTTGGTGGAAGTCCAGCGCGTTCAACCAATCACTGTTGAACACGAACTCCACGGGGCCGAGGTCGAGGATAGACTGGATTTGGTCAATGTAGGTCGCCATGTTCTCGCGCACCTGTTCGCGGGTAAGCATGGGGCGGAGCGCGTCCTTGTCGCTGGCATCGCCCAGCATCGCGGTGAAGTCGCCGATGATGATGACGATTTGGTGGCCCAGCTTCTGGAACTGGCGCATCTTGCGGATGGGCACCGCGCGACCGAGGTGAACCTTGCTGCTGGTGGGGTCAATCCCGAACTTGACTCGCAGCTGCCGCCCCGAACGCAGGGCTTGCTCCAAATCCTCGCGCACGATGATGTCTACCGTGCCGCGCGTGAGGATGTCCTGTATGGTCTGCTCATCGGTGCTGACCTTGATGGCGGACAGCGGGGCGGTACGTTCACGCACGTCACGGACGACCGGCAGGCCACGCGGGTCGGTGCGGTCGGAGGCGCGACGGCGTTGGCCGCTATCCTCGCCGCCTACTTGCCACGCGGCGTGGGTATGCTCGGCATCGAGGTGGAAGACGCTGACCCGCGCATCGAACAGTTGGCGCACAAGGCTGGCTAGCTCGTCGGCGGCGGCGC
>JBBSEE010000422.1:0-3452 GCA_038239995.1 Chloroflexia bacterium
AAGACCCTAATCGGCAAGTTCCTGCGCCGCATCCTTGTCGAGGAGGAGGCCAACAAGCAGCAGCCTGCGGACGAACCGGAGCCAGCGATCGTTCAGTAATAGGTGCAAGGATAGTGATTTAATCTGCAATCCAAAATCTAAAATCTAAAATCTAAAATCGCTAGTGTGGCAGGGCATTGTCGAAGTCGGTGCAGACGTTCTGCTTGGTGGCGGCGTAGTAGGCCCAGAAGTTTTCGCCATTCGCGCTGAAGTCGTAGGCGTTCTGGCAGGGCGAAAGGCCGGGGGTATCGCCGAGGCCGGGAGTGATACAACTGAGCAGCACGCGGCCATCGCTCAATTTGGTCTTGGAGACGATGAGGATGAGGCCAGCGGCGAGGTGGTCGCTATCATTGGTGTAGACGGCGAAGCGGGCGATGCCCCTATCGTTGGCACAGGTGGACAGGTTGGCAATCAGATTGGCGGCGGCAGCAAACTGCGGGTTGCTGTCGAAGATGAGGGCCAGCACGTTATTGGTGGTCGCCCCCTTCTGGATGATGTCCGCGCCGTCGTGTTTGGTGTAGCCGCTGATGCTGGGCGGGTTGATTTGTGGGGCGGCGGTGGGGAGCGGCCCACCGAGGTCGCAGCCCACCAGCGCGATGAGCAGCAGGGGAATGATTGCCACTCCTACTGCCTGCGTTCTAATCCTTGTTGGCCTCATCACGCTCCTATCTCTAGTATCGGTCTATCCCTAAACCATCAGCATATAGTTGGGGCGCACATAGGCGAGTTGGAAGCCGGTGCGAACCATGTTGTGGTACGAGGGGTTGGGGTGGTCAGCAGTCTCATCGTCGGTCTCAGTGGTAAGCCAACGGCAACCCAACGCGAGGGCATCAGCGATGCGGCGGGCCATGATTGCCCCCTGTCCGCCCCGCCCCCGATGCGAGGGTAGGGTTGCGCCTATCAGCAAGCTGGCGATACCGTCTTGCAGGTACATCGTCCCCACCGCTACCGGCTGGTCGTCATCAAAGGCGAGGTAATCGTGCCAGCCCGCCTGCCCAATATGCGCGGAGACGAGGGGGCCAAGTTCGGGCGGCATCTCGAAGGCGGTGCAGACTATCTGGGCGAAGGCAGCGGCGTGTTCGGGGCCGATGGGCGCGACCCGCAGGCTGGTGGTGATGCTAGGCGGTGGGGTCGGGGGACGATAGAACTTAGCCCAGCCGTCGCCGCGCCTAAAACCCCGCGCCTCCAGCCAGCCCGCCAGTTGGGGCGGCGCGGCGGGGCTGAGTTGCACCATCCCCTTCACCCCCGCCCCGCGATAGAGCGCGGCAATCTCATCCACCATCGCCTCGGTAGCAGGCGCAGCAATCCCCAAACCGATCACCCGGTTGAACAGGGAGAGGGGTAGGCGGGCCGCCACCAGTGCCATTGCCCCCCCAATCCGCCGCACCTCGGTGCCAAATTGCTCCTTAAGCGCGGCGGGGAGACCCTGCTGCAGGTTGGCGACCGCGTATCCCTCCCCGAACTCCACGATGTGGGCCAGCCCTTCGATAGTCGAATCGCTCATCGGTCGCCGCCCCAATGCTGCTCCATATAGGCCCGTAGTTTGTCGTAGGTGTCGTGCAGCAGTTCGGGCAGCACCCGCGTCTGGCCCACAATCGGCATGAAGTTGGTGTCGCCGCCCCAACGGGGGACGATGTGCATATGCACATGGTCGGCGATGCCTGCCCCCGCCACCCCGCCGAGGTTCATCCCAATGTTGTAGCCCTGCGGGTTCATCGTCGCCTTGAACATGGGCAAGCAGCGTTGCAGCAGGGCCATCATCTCGCCGCCGGTCTCCGCATCGAGGTCGGTCAGGTCGGCGGTGTGTAGGTAAGGGACGACCATCAAGTGGCCGTTGTTGTAGGGATACAGGTTCATGATGATGAACACCCGCGCCCCCCGCCACAGCAGCAGATGCGCCCTATCCTCGCTGGGTGGCGCGGCGGCGTAGGCGCAGAAGATGCACCCACCCGCGTCATCCTTGCCCTTGTCGGCGGTCAGATAAGCCATCCGCCATGGCGACCATAGTGTATCCATGTCGCTATTCTACTTGCCCACTTCGCCCGCTGTCAACCCGTGCGGCGCGATTGGCAATCAGGCCCGCGCTGGCTCCTGCGCCCACGCCGTTGTCAATGTTGACTACGGTGAGGCCGGGGGCGCAGCTTTGCAGCATGGTCAATATCGCCGCCTCGCCGCCCCCACCCAGTCCGTAGCCGACCGCGGTGGGCAGACCAATCACCGGCGCGTCCACCAGCCCCGTGACCACGCTGGGCAACGCGCCGTCCATACCCGCGGCTACGATGTACACGTCGGCGGGCCACGCGAGCATCTGGCGTAGGGGAGCGAACAGGCGGTGCAGCCCCGCCACCCCCACATCGTAGCAGGTGCGTACCGTGCAGCCCATCGCCTCGGCCACGATGCGGGCCTCCTCGGCGCGGGGGATGTCCGACGTACCCGCGCTCAGTATCGCCACCCGCCCGCCGGTCGCTGGGGGCAGATAATCGGCGCGATAGAGGGCGACTATCGCGGCGGCCTCGTGGCTATCGCAGCGATAATCAGGGGTGGCAAACTGCTCACGCAGGCTTATCATCAGCGCGGGGCTGGCCCGACTAATCAGGCACACCCCGTTGCGGGCCAGCATCCTTTGGGCAATCGCTGCCACCTGTGCCTCGCTCTTGCTGGCGGCGTAGACCACCTCCGGCACCCCTTTGCGGGCGAACCGCTGGTAATCTATATTGGCATACTCGCGCAACTCCGCATCGTCGGGGTTAGGGTCGGCATCGAGGGCGCGGCGAATGTGGGCAAATGGGTCGCGGTTCATGGTGGATTTCCCCTTGTTGAAGGTAGAAGGTAGAATTAGTTTTGAGTTTTGAGTTTTGAGTTTTGAGTTTTGAGTTTAATAGGATTGACGCAATTGCGTCGGAATTGGCCGGTTGAGGTAGGGGCGAATCGCATCCGCCCGGCGTGATTGTCTGGGCGAATGGCGTTCGCCCTCTCGCCAAATATGGTCTAACGCTGAATTATACCAAACCGCAAGGGGTGGGGGCATTGCGTGTTGAGGCAAAACGGAAGCATAACAGGCTATATTTTGAGGCCTTAGTTTCGTCCCCACGCAAAGTAGAAGAGACTAGCGGGGGTCTGGGGGGTTGACCCCAGAGGCTGAAATGCCAGTTTGCTAGTCGAAAGTTGCGATGGCCGTTGCTGCGCGTCATCTGGGCGAGTGCAACCCGCCCCTACGCCATGGCGCGTTGATTACGATGAGCGGGGATGCGGGGCAAGCGGGCGTGATTTATCACGCCCCTACGTTGCCCCATTCGTTTATTCGTTTTAACGCATCCGTTGGCGGTTTTCAGTGGGGCGAGTGCAACCCGCCCCTACGCCATGGCGCGTTGATTACGATGAGCGGGGATGCGGGGCAAGCGGGCGTGATTTAT
>JBBSEE010000423.1:0-3443 GCA_038239995.1 Chloroflexia bacterium
ATCAGGCCAACCCCGCGCTGGACTCGATACAGACCGAGATTGCCGCCCAGCTAATCGCCGCCGCCCAGAACAGTGCTGGTCAGCCGATTATCTACGCGGTGCCCGGCCACCCTATGGTCGGTGAGGCCAGCGTGCAGCGGCTGCTCACCCGCGCCGAGGTGCTGGGTATCAAGGTGCGTATCATCGCCGGGGTCAGCTTCATCGAACCGCTCTGCACCGCCCTGCGGCTGGACCCGCTGGCGATGGGGATGCAGATTGCCGATGCCACCGCGCTGGCCGCCGAGTTGGCTCAGGGCGAGGGTGAAATTGAGCGCGATTGGTACTTCAGCCGCTTCCGCCTACCCTTTAGCGGCAGCAAGCTGCCTACCCTGCTGTCCCTCTCCCCCCACTTGCCCCTGCTGCTCAGTCAAGTCTACCCCGGCGCGGTGGCTGAGGCGGTGGGTCGCGGGTTGGGCGAGTTGTATCCCCCCACGCACCTGGTCAGCCTCGTGCGGGCGGCGGGCAGCGATGAGCAGCAGGTGGTGCAATTGCCGCTGGGCGAACTGGCGGAAGCTGAAATACTTGGCCCGCTCACCTGCCTATACGTCCCCCCCTTGCCCGCCCTAGCCGCCACCCGTTCGCTGGATACATTGGTATACATCACGGGCAGGCTACAGGGGCCGAACGGCTGTCCGTGGGACCGCGAACAGACCCACCAGTCCATCAAGCAGAACCTCATCGAGGAGACCTACGAGGCAGTGGAGGCACTGGACGCGCTGGCGGCGGATACCGCAGGGGCGCATCGCGGCGAGAACCTAGACAAGTTCGCCGAGGAGTTGGGCGATGTGCTGCTCCAAGTGGTGTTCCAATCGCAGATGGCGACCATGAGCGGCGAGTTCACACTGGGCGATGTGGCCGAGCATATCAGCCGCAAGCTGATGCGCCGCCACCCCCACGTGTTCGGTGATGTGCAGGTAAGCGGTAGCGGCGAGGTGTTGCAGAATTGGGAGGAAATCAAGCGGGCGGAGCGAGCGGCCAAAGCAAGCCCTAGTGAAGGGCCACCGCTAGAGACGAGCGAGGGGCTGAAAGGGGTGTCGCGCCAGTTGCCCGCTCTGCACTACGCGCAGGAGATACAGAGCCGTGTCGCCCGCGTGGGCTTCGATTGGCCCGATGTGCAAGGGGTGCTAGACAAGATTGCCGAGGAGGTCCGCGAGATTAACGAGGCCGACTCCGACCACCAGCGCGAGGAGTTCGGCGACCTGCTGTTTGCCATGGCGAACTTGGGCCGCTGGCTGGGGCTGGACTCCGAGGAGGCCTTGCGCTTGGCAAGCCAGAAGTTCATCCGCCGTTTCGCCGCACTAGAGGGCAAGGCGGTGGCGCAGGGCCAGCGTTTGTCAGAGATGAGCCTAGCCGAGATGGACGCATTGTGGGACGAAGCGAAGCGTGACGAAAGAAGTAGAGGCGCAGATTTATCGCGCCAATCACCCAACATGGACGTAGGGGCGCAGATTTATCGCGCCCAACAGAAAGGCAGGTTAAAGGTAGTTGTGGTCAAGGTAATGGTAGTAGATGATGCAACCGTAATCAGGCAGGCAGTAACCAAAGCACTACAGTTCGCGGGGATCGAGGTAGTTGCCAGTGTACCAGATGCAGTCAGCGCGTTGGAGGCGGCAGCAGAGTACCAGCCCGATGTGACGATTACCGATTTGCATATGCCGGGCGGCGATGGTGATACCCTCGCCGCAGAGTTGTTGAAGCACGGATTGACCCGCTACGTGGTGGTGATGTCGGTAGACAACAGCAAGCAGACAAGGGAGCGGGCGGCCAATGCTGATGCCGTGCTGTTCCTAGACAAGTGTGCCAGCATCACCGAGCTAGTCGCGCGTTTGCAGCAGGTTATCTGCGGGGTGGATTGCCCGAAGCATAGATTAGTAAGCAGCAAGGCGCACCGTGTCGGTGCGCCCCGCTTTGGATTGCGTGATGGTGTAGAATCAGCTAAGGCGTGGGGGTAGTGCCGCCGGGTGCCGGGGTAGTGCCACCGGGTGCCGGGGTAGTGCCGCCGGGTGCCGGAGTAGTGCCACCGGAGGCGGGGGTGCTGCCCGACCCCGGCGTGGGGGTGGCGGACAAGCAGGCATCGGTGTTTTCGCCCACCGGGGTATCGGTGGTGATGTCGCCGCTAATCCAGCCGATGATGCTGTCTATACCCCAACCGCCGTTCGCCCCCTTCTTCAGATTGAAGGTCATGGGGCGGTCGCGGAACACCAAATTGCTGCCCGTCACCAGCACCGAGGCCACCGTATCGGTAACTACCGCCTTGTCAATGGTCAGCGAGTTGAAGTTGCCGGTGCCATCCCGCGATTGCTTGCCCATACAGGCGATTGCGCTGCGGCCCGTGTCCTTGTAGGCATCGTCGAAGTAGTCGAACAGCACGGTATAGTCCGGCACATTGGCGGTATAAGCATCCATGAACCCCTTCACCGCTTGATTGGGGTCGGTGATGAGGGCGGAAGTGGGTCGTGGGGTGGGGGCGATGGAGGTGTAGGTGGGACTGATGCCAGTCTGACAATGGTTATTACCGGCGGCGCAGTTGAGCCGACAGCCAGAGAGCAGCAGGGCACTGGTGCAGAGCATCAGAATGGGAAGCAGGGCGACAAACCTCTTGGTTCGATACATCGTAGTATAGTTCTCCTTTCCTCGTTATAACTATATAGTGGAGCAAGCGGCAAAAGGTTCACCAAAGCAGGCTAGAAATATTTACTGATTTGGTCATATACCTTGCGAATGTCGCCGGTGCCGCCATCGTAACGTTTGGTGTGGGTAAGGTCGGCCATGCGGTCAAGGGCGGTGGTATCCACATCGCTGCCGCTGCCGTAGGCAATGGGGATGATGCGAATCGACTCTAGGCTGTTGGTATCCTTGCCCACCAGTGCGTTAAGCTGGGCCTCGGCACTATCGGCACTGGCGTTATCCTTGCCATCGGTCAGCACCACAATCGCGTTGATACGGGTGGTATCATGCAGCTTGTCCAACTCTTGGGCCGCCTTGAGGGTGGCATCATACAGCGCGGTGCTGCCTTGATTGAAATCGCCCTGCAACACTTGGGCAAGTTGGGCTTTGTTCTTGCTGTAGAAGTCAATCGGCACCTGATAGTCCACAACATCAGAGAAGGAGATGAAGCCGACGCGGTCTTCATCGCGGGTATTTTGCAGGAACACGTTCAGGCCTTGTAGCGCGTTATACAGCTTGCTCTTTTGGTCGTTGACCCCCCCCATCGAGCCGGACACGTCCAGCACCAGCATGATATTGGCCTGCTTGCGGTAGCTCTTCCACGCCTCCTTGACGCTGACCAGCACGCGCGGGGTGGGGACTTCGAGGACGGTCTTGGGCTGGCTGGTGTCCACCCCATTGGCGGCAGTCAGGGGGTCGCCGAGCGGCACATCGGGTAACGCACACCGCGTGTTCGA
>JBBSEE010000424.1:0-3437 GCA_038239995.1 Chloroflexia bacterium
AGCTGGCTTGAGCCTGTTATTCCGCCTTCTTTTGCTTCATCCGCTTCAGCACTTCGCTGGCGACTACCATCCGCGCCACCGCCCCCATCGCTTGCAACCTTCGCGTCGCGCTATCCGCCAACGCGCCGGGGCCGAACTGTTCGCGGGCGTACTGGGCAATCGCGCTCATCGAACGGTCCACCCGCTCGATGGCTTGCTCTGGGGTTATCTCCGTGCCTGCGGCCACAAAATCAATCGCCACCAGCACGCCCTCCTCGTTGACGCGGTACTCGCTAATCCAACGCACCACCGCATCCAGCACGCGGTTCATGTAGACCGCGCCTACCGCCGCCGCTTCGCTATCCCGCGCGGCGATTTGCTGGGGGGTGGAATTGGCCCGCATCATCCGCCGCACCAGTTCGGGGCGATGTTCCTCGATAAACTTCACCAGCGGTTTGGCATCATCGTCGTCCATATCATCGCTCTCTTATCTCACGCTTGTTTTGTGATACATACTTGTTACCTAATTATCGAACTCGCGGTTCAAAGCCTCTACCAAGCTCAGGTCAATCCCCGACCCTGCCCGCGCCGCCATCCGATAGGCCAGCGTCCGCGCCTGTGCGCCGCCGATATAGCCGCGCCTTGCGCTCTCAATCAGGGCGGCGACACTGCCGCGCACCCGCAGCCCCAACTCCCGCGCCGCCCGCCGCATCACCATATCATCGAGCATCACCACCTCGGCCCGTATCTGCACCGCCAGCGCGAGAGTTTGCTCCTCACCGAGGGCAAGGCGGGGGTCGCCTGCCACAAGGTTGACCGCGTGGTGGCGCAGCTTGCGGGCGTGGACAAGGGTGTGCAGCAGCTTGGCGGTAATCACATCATCGCGCACCCCACGCCGCACTACTTCTTGCCATACCGCATCGCTGATGTGCAGCGGTTCGCCGTCGGCGATGCGAAGCAACAAATCGAGCCGCTCAATCGCCGCCAGCGCAATCAGCGGCCCCGTGCCGCACACTATCACCACCTCGCTTGCTCCTCCGCCAGCGTATCCGCATCGTAGCCCAGCCCCGCCCCTTGCCCCGCCGCGTAGCCGAGCATCTGGCGCAGGCTGACCCCGGCTAGCTCTGCCGCCCGCCACACCGATACGTCGCCCGCGGCGATGCGCGGCAATTGCGCTTGCAGCTTGGTCACTTGCAGGCCGAGGCGCAGCAGGGCGGCGGGGTCGTAGCCAGCCAACTCCACCGCCAACTCCATATCTAGCTCAAGCTCAAGGCGTGGCATCAGGGCCGCCCGTCGCTTCCTCGCTATTCGGTAGCACACGGTAGAGGTCAAACTGGTTGTCTAGCCCCTTCAGCTTGGTTTGGAACGGTTCGCTAACTAGCTCGGCGATTTGGTCGCGCACCTCGGTGTAGCCTAGCATCGTCTCGGTAATCACGATGTCGCCGCCGATGCTCACCCCCAGCAGCCGCGCCGCGATGTTCACAGTCGAGCCGAAATAGTCGAGGGTCTCGTTGGCGGTGACGGCGAGGCAAGGTCCAGCGTGCAGCCCCATCTTCACGCATAGTTGGTCGTCGGGCAGGGCGGCGCGGTTGCCCTCATTGATCGCCGATTGGATGGCGATCGCCGCAGCAATCGCCTGCTCTGGCTTGGCAAACACCGCCATTACCGCGTCGCCCATGGTCTTCACCAGCGAACCGTCGTGTTGCACCACAATCTCTCGGATAATCACGAAGTGGTCGCGCACCCGCGCATAGGCGAGGGGGTCGCCAGTGCGCTGATACATACCAGTGGAGTTCTTCAGGTCGCTGAACAGGAAGGTCAGGTTGCGAACCGCGACGCTTACTCCCGGAGATAGCACCTGCGAGGAGAAAGCGGTGCGGAACTCTTGCAGCGAGGTAGCCAGCGCGGCGGTGACACCTTTATTGTCCCAACTATCCTGCTCGAAGATGACTAGCAATTCCTGCCCGCTATGGTTGGTTAGGTGAAAAGTGGGGTCGCCCGGCGCGATATTGATCGGCTCGTAATCCAACGGCGCATCCTCGAAGGTGATGCCAGTCTCCTGCATAATCGCGCCCGGCGTGGTTCGCACAAGAATGTAGCCAGATAGTTGACGGAGGCGAATACGGTAACTGCCCTCGGCCAGATGAGGGCTGATTGAGGTATTCTCGCCCGCCGCAAGGCGAACTTGGACCACAATGTGGCGGGTCACGAATGGGCCGCCGATACAATAGGTGGTGTTAGTTGCGCCGCGTACTTGGGCACTGACTTTGAAGCGTAGTTCTACATATTCGTCGAAGTTGACATCGTAGCGGATATTGCAGGTATCGCAATGGGCTTCCGGCTTCAGTTCAATTAGGCTATCGTAGGTTGCTTTGGCGACACGGCAGTTGGGGCATAGCACCTCCCAACTCATATCCAGCAACCCGGCGCGGGTGGCGTAGAGGAACAGGCGCAGGGTCTCCATTCGATTGCTGCCCCACTCATCGGCAAGGGCGAAGGGGCGCATCTCCTCAACTGCGTCGTCGGGGGCGGTGGAAAGGTGAGCAACAAGCCGGTCCACCAGTTTGCCCGCGACTGGATAGCGGCGCAGGGCCGAGGTTAGCACGTGCAGGCGGCGGGTGTGAATGCGCGGTTTGATTAGAGTGGTGGCTGCGAACATCGTAGCACCATCTTCGGGGGTTTGTTTGTAGATGCGGTAATTGCGCTCGAACTTGCGGCAAGCGGCCACCATCCGTGACAGGAATACCCGCCCCACTATCGCGTTGGCGGCGACTTGCCCCAGCAGGTTGACGCGGAAGTCGGCGAAAAGCTCGGCCTCGCAGCTATCCTCACCTAGCGGGCGCATCTTCGCCCCCGTAACCACCGCTTGGCATATCCGCCCCACGAAGCCCTTGAACAGCCGCTCCACCCAGAAGTATTGCTCCTCGCTCCACTCGAATGGCTTCTCGTCCCAGTCCACTGGCACGCCGAGGAAGCGGGCTTTGGCGGTGAGATGCGACACGGGGCCATTGTCGCTCACTGGCGTGAAGCGAATCGCGGGTAGGCCAGTGGCCCGGTTAAGCTGGTCGGTGTCGGAGATCGCCCGCCAAAACTCCGCTACCGGCATCGCCAGTACGATAGTCTTGCTAATTCTTACCAATCGTTCGCCCATCTGCCTTCTACCTTAGTTATAACAGCTTCAGCAATTCGTGGAACTCGGCCTCGTTGTCGTATGGCCCCACGATTGCCAAAGCTAGCCGCTCGCCGACGAAAAAGCGGTTCGCCATCTCGATGATGTGGTCGGTAGTCACTGCGTCAATCAGGTCGGTCACTTCGTCCACGCTGTAGATACGGCCATAGCGTAGCTCCTGACCGCCGCCCCACATCGCCACCCCCGCCGTATCCTCCAGACCCAGCACCATGCCGCCCTTGCGGTACTCCTTGACCTTGGTCAGCTCATCTGCGCCAACCTTCTCGCG
>JBBSEE010000425.1:0-3435 GCA_038239995.1 Chloroflexia bacterium
CCGCGACATCGTGCTGCTCAACGCCGCCGCTGCCCTCTACGCCGCCGATGCGGTCGGCAACCTCAGCGAAGGCCTCGCCCGCGCCCGCCAGAGCATAGACAGCGGCAAGGCGATGAACAAACTGGAGCGGCTAATCGCGACGAGTAATGAGGCATGAGTGAGGTTTGAGGTTTGAGGTTTGAGTGTCGTGCTGTAGGGGCGGGTAGTTTCCTTCTTTTTTCGTTGGGGCGTAACATTGGTTCATAATCCGTTGGCTATTTTTCACCACAAAGGAGGTAGAGCATGACCGAACCGAACAAGAAGCGTTTCCTCTCCGGCATGAGGCCGAGTGGCAGCCTACACATCGGCCACTATGTGGGGGCGTTGGAGAACTGGCTGCGGGTGCAGCACGAGTATGAGTGCTATTTCCTGATTGTGGACTGGCACGTGATGGCTGACCATATCTGCGATGTAGCGATGATCCAGAAGAACGTCATCGAAGTCGCGCTCGACTGGCTGGCGGTGGGCCTCGACCCTCATACTAACTCGTTCGTGATCCAGAGCCAGTTGCCAGAGGGGGCGGAGTTGCAGTCGCTGATTAGCACGCTGGTGACGGTGCCGCGCCTGAACCGCAATCCCACCCTCAAGGCGGAGATACGCCAACTGAGCAAGGAGCAGGGCCAGTCGGATGAGGAGGCAGACGACATCAGCCGCGCCCGCGTCAGCGTCGCCTTCTACAACTACCCGATTAGCCAAGCGGCGGACATCCTGCTGCCCAAAGCCCACCTCGTGCCGGTGGGCGACGACCAGTTGCCGCACATCGAGCTAACCCGCGAGATTGCCCGCGACTTCAACCGCATCTACGCTGAGGTCTTCCCCATCCCCGAAGCGTTGATTGGCCGTGTCCCCCGCCTCGTGGGGCTGGACAACAACGGCAAGATGAGCAAATCGCTGGGCAACACTATCGAACTGAAGGACTCCGCCGAAACCGTGACCAAGAAGGTGATGGGGATGTACACCGACCCCACCCGTCTACGCGCCACCGACCCCGGCCATGTCGAGGGCAACCCGGTGTTCATCTACCACGACGCTTTCAACCCGAACAAGGAAGAGGTGGCCGACCTGAAGGAACGCTACACGCAGGGCAAGGTCGGCGACGTAGAGGTCAAGCGCAAGCTGGTCGCCGCCATCAACACCCTATTGGACCCCATCCGCGAACGCCGCGCTTACTACGAGCAGCACATGGACGAGGTGCGCGATGCCCTCGATCAAGGCACTCAGCGGGCCAAGCGTCTCGCCGAGCAGACCATGAGCGAAGTGCGCGAGGCCATGGGGCTGTCTTCTTATTTCGGAGATTAAAGATTAAAGATTAAATAGGAATTACGCAGTTGGGCAGGGCGTATGCGATTCGCCCCTACGTCATTAGGTATAATTCCCGACGCAACTGCGTAACTCCTAATTAAAGATGAAAAACCTTACCCGCTTTATCTTTCATCTTTCATCTTTAATCTTTCATCTGAGGCAATGAGGCAATTATGCTCGACCAAATCATCACCCACAAACGAACCGAAATTGCCGCGGCGGAAGCGGCGTTGCCGATTGCCGAGTTGCGGCGGCTGGCGGCGTGGCAACCGGCGGCGCGGGACTTTGCCGCCGCCTTGCGCCCGCCCGATGCGCGTCCTCATCGTACTCCTGCGCTCATCGCCGAGGTGAAGCGGGCTAGCCCCTCGCGCGGCGAACTGAACGCCGACCTCGACCCTGCCGCCCTTGCCCACGACTACGCCCACGCGGGAGCCGCCGCTATCTCGGTGCTAACCGACCACAAGTTCTTTCGCGGCAGCCTCGCCGACCTCGAAATCGTGCGTCACACCGTGCTGCAACCGATATTGCAGAAGGATTTTCTGGTCAATGAGTATGGTGTGCTACAGGCGCGAGCGGCGGGGGCGGACGCAGTGCTGCTCATCGTTGCCGCGCTCGACGATGCGGAGTTGCGCGACTTGCTCGCTGTCACCCACGCGCTGGGGATGAACGCGATTATCGAAGTCCACGACGAGGCGGAGCTTGACCAAGCTCTGCGGCTGAACCCCCGTATCATCGGCATCAACAACCGCAACCTTGCCACCTTCACGGTGGATACCATCACCACCGCACGGTTGCGCTCTCTCGTCCCCGCCCCGCTCATCGTGGTGGCCGAGAGCGGGATACGCACCACCGCCGACGTTCAAGCTCTACGCGAACTCAATGTGGACGCGATGCTGATTGGCGAGGCGTTGGTCACTAGCGGCAACGTAATGGACAAGATTAAGGAATTGCTCTATTAGCCGCGAAAGGGGCAGCATGAACCGAATTGAGGAGCTACGCGCGAAGTGGGAGAGTGGCAGCCTGAGCGACGATGCCACTTTGGACGAACTTTGCGCCGAGTTGGATGCGGCGGAACGGGCGTTGGCCCCGATTGAGGAAGCGCGACAACAAGCCCGCGCCTTGACCAGCGAAGTGGTGGAGCGGCTGGGCGGACGAGCGCAGGTGCCGGGCTTCGGCCAACTGGTCATCACCAATCCTAGCACCGTGGTCAGCTATGACCGCGAGATGATAGATGCACTAGTCGCCCAGCTTGAGCGTGAGCTAAACCCGTTGGCGACCGCGATTCGGGCGGCGCGGAAGGTGACGCAGCGGGCCGGTCACCTGCAAATCAAGCGGGAGCAGTTGTGAACGTGCGGGTCAAGATATGTGGCCTGCGCGATGCGGCGATGGCAAGCGTGGCGGCGGCGGCGGGGGCGGATTACATCGGGCTGGTGTTCGTGCCCGATACCCCTCGCTATGTGACGGTGGCGCAAGCGGCGGTCATCAGCTACGAGTTGTCAAAGGCGGGCAGCGAACGTCCCGCAGTAGTTGGCCTCTTCCTCGACGCACCCATCGCCCAGATGCGCGAAGTTGCCGACATGGTGAGCCTCGACTACTTTCAATTGACCGGCGATGAAACAGCGGCTATAGTTGCCCAGCTAAACCGTCCGGTGATTAAGACCCTACGCTGCGGTGGGCCATCGGGGATAGACACGCTCATCAACGCAGCAGCCGCGTGGCAAGAGGTGGGGGCGACCGTGCTGCTCGATGCCCCCGGCGTGGCGGGAGGACATGGCAAGCTAGCCGACTGGGATTACGCCGCCGCCGTCGCCCATCGCCAGCCGGTGATACTCGCGGGCGGCCTCAACCCCACCAACGTGGCGGCGGCGGTTGCGCTCGTCCAGCCCTTCGCTGTAGACGTAAGCAGCGGGGTGGAGTGTGAGCGTGGGGTCAAGGATGCCACACTGATTAGAGAGTTCATCAGAGCGGCGAAAACCGCCAAGAGCAAAGAGCCTCCCCAGCGGGGGAGGTTGGTGGGGGAGAGGGCCGCCTTACTTCTGGTCGCGTGTAGCTACGATAGTCATTTAACAGTTGCGCCATTCTCCCTCTCCCCAC
>JBBSEE010000426.1:0-3432 GCA_038239995.1 Chloroflexia bacterium
CCTGCTGGGCAGCCGCAGCAGCCGCGATGTCCACCTCAGTGCCCTGCTCGCCAGCCTAGAGCGCACCCACCACACCGGCTGCGTGAAGCTGACGTTGGAACATCGGGGTGGGGCGGTGGGGGAGATACCCAGCGCGGTGAGCGCGTATATCTTCCTGCACGATGGCGCAGAACTGGGCCGCTACGTAGAGGAGGACGGCGCATTGGTGCCAGATACGGTCGCTCCCGCCGCTCTTGCCCGCAATCAGCACACCTTGATAGACGTGTTCGCTGCCCCCTCGCGCGAAGCCTTTACCGCCCTGACGGTGCCCGCCGACGCTCCCGACCCGGCAGAGCGGCTGGACCAGCGCGACCGCCAACTGAACGGCGAACCGCCTGCCCCCCCGCCGCCCCCGCCGGTGATTGACCGTGAGACAATCTCTCTGCCGGTCGAGCGCGAACCGTCACCGCGAACCGTCCCGCAGCCAGTGCCGATTACCCGCCAGATTGATATTGATGAGGAATTGACGCGCACCGTCCCGCAAGCGGTGCCGATTACCCGCCAGATTGATACCGGCGAAGCGTTGCGACCCGCCGCCCCGCCATCCGACGCGCCTTACATCTCCCGCTTCCACGAGGGGGTGCTGACCACCGACAGCGGGAGATTGAGCGCGGGGCCAACCAACCTTCGCGACCTGACCGCCTCGCTACAGGAGGTGGCCGCTAACGTGTTGCGCGGCAAGGCCGAGCGCGTAGTTGCGATACTGGCGAACATCGAGCGTAAACCGAGCGAGATGACCCGCACTATCGCCCAAGCCAAGCAGGCCACCCGAATGCTCATCGGCGTAGAAGAGTACGAAGAACTCAGCAGCAAGTTCGACGCGCTGCTCAACGCCTACAAACTGAACCAGCAAATCTAGCGTATACTGTGGTGGATACCGAAAATTGGGCACATTATAATCACACATTTCGTCGGGGCGTGGGGCACACGCTCATCCGGATTGGCACAAAGGGGGTTGGCGCACCCCTCGCGGCTAAACACATAACGAAGGGGTAAACGCATCGTGGCAACTGTGGCAACCCGCAACCAACGCTTTGACAACTATATTGACGCGCACACGCAAGTCGAACTCAGCCGTAGCCTCGCCCGCCTGCCGCTGCAAACTAACCTCGACGACCTACTTGCCGAGGCGGTGGCCGCGCTGGGCCGGGTGGGGGTAGAGAACGCTATTGCCCTGCTCGAAATGAAGGGGAGTGCGACTACCATAATATATAAAGAATACGGCGCGGAGAACTCTGATTTCCGCTATTGCGTGGGCGGCTACTTCCGGCGGATGGCAAGAGATGGGGTCGTGGATGTAGAGCAAGCTCCCTACTATGGCTGGGCAGAGGATAGGCTGAAGGATGGCAGTGCGGTCTACTGCGCTCCCCTGCTGGTCAACGGCGCGGTGGCGGGGGTGATTGCCCTGCGCTTGCCGCCCAGCGAGCAACTGAGCAGCATGGATTGGGCCGCCCTCGCCCCCCTAGCAATGGCGGTAGGGGCTTCGGCCAGCACCATCGAGATATTGACCCAGACCCGCCGTCGCGCCGAGGAGTTGCAAGTGCTGTACGAGGTCGGTTCAATTATGGCCGAGGCCAACCTCGACCTGAAGATGCTGCTCAGTCAAACCATGCTGATTGCTAGTCGGGTGGTGCGAGCTAGTGCCTCTACCTTGATGCTGCTGGACGAGCAGACCAACGAGCTAGTGTTCGAGATACCGATGGGCGAAAGCGGCGAGGCCCTGCGCGAGTTCCGCCTCCCCTATGGCGAAGGTATCGGTGGCACGGTGGTGAAGGAGGGTCGCCCCCTGCTGGTCAACAATGTCGCCAACGACCTCCGCTGGTCATCGCTGGCCGACCGCAAGACCGGCTTCATCACCCGCTCGATATTGTGCGTGCCGATGCAATTGCATGGGCGGGTCATCGGGGCGTTGGAGGTGCTGAACAAGGTGGACGCGGATGGCCGCCTTGCCAATTTCAGCCGAGACGATGCCGCCCTGCTCAGTGCGATTGCCACCCAAGCGGGGGCGGCCATCGAGAACGCCCAGCTATACCAGAGCCTGCTGCGCGAACGCGACCACATTATCTCCACCGAAGAGGAGGTGCGCCGCAGCTTCAACCGCGACCTACACGACGGCCCCGCGCAAGGTTTGGCCGGTATCATCATGCGGCTAGACATTGTCAAGCACCAGATGCAAGCCAACCCTGCCACTGCTATCTCCGAGCTAGAAGCGGTGCAGAGCCTCGCCAAGCGCACCAACAAGCAGATACGCGATATGCTGACCCAACTCCGCCCTATTGTGCTGGAGACGCGCGGGTTGGTGGCGGCACTGGAGGCGTTTGTGCAGAGCAATCAGGGCGACGGCGGGATTACCTACCAGTTCGCCAGCCAGCCTAACGTGGATAGTGCCAGTCTGGGTGCAAACGCCGAGGGGGCGATATATATCATCATCCAAGAGGCGATCAACAACATCAAGAAGCACGCCCGCGCCCAGAACGTCGGGATAAAGTTGAGCGAGGGCAGCATCAGCTTCAACTATACCCGCAGCGGTAAGCTCCGCAACAGCTTGCCGCTGCATAGCACGCCCCGCCGCTGCCTGATCGTCACTATTCGCGATGATGGGCGCGGCTTCGAGGTGGACAAAGTGTTGGGTGGCTATAGCGAACGGGGCAGCTACGGCCTGCTGAATATGCGGGAGCGGGCCGAGTTGCTCGCGGGCGACCTGCTCATCAGCAGCGAAGTGGGCAAGGGCACAATTATCACTGTGCGTATCCCCTACCCCAACCCCGCCAAACGCTAATCGTTATGAGGGTTGACCGGATGAGCGCAAGACCGACACTGGACGATGAACTATCCAACCTGACTGCTTTCTACGAGCTGGGCAGCTACATCTGTTCGCTGTCGCCGATTGACGATGTGCTGGACCGCATCGCGTGGGCAGCCCGCAACCTGCTCTCCGCCGAGGCCAGCAGCATCATCACCGTAGACGAGGCCAACAATCAGCTATGCTTTGATGCCGCCACTGGCCTAGTCGCCTCGAAGCTGACCCGCTTCACCTTCCCCCTCGACGAAAGCAGCATCGCTGGTTGGGTGGTCACGCACGGCACCCCGCTGGTCATCAACGACCCTAGCACCAGCCCCTACTTCAGCGGCAAGGTAGACCAAAGCACCAATTTCACTACCCGTAACCTGCTCTGCGCCCCCATGAGTGTGAAGGGCAAGATTATCGGCTGCATCGAAGTGCTGAACAAGAAGCGGGACGATAGCTCCGATGCGGTGGTGGACTACAACGACCTCGACGTGTTTCAGCTAACCGCGCTAGCCAACCAAGCAGCGGTGGCGATTGACAATGCCCGCCAATACCAGCGGGCCAACGAAGCGATTGACGAGTTGCACCAGAGCTACTACCAGTGC
>JBBSEE010000427.1:0-3431 GCA_038239995.1 Chloroflexia bacterium
CACCCTCACCTGCCTCCCCCTCAAGCTGCTGGGCGCAGACGGCGTGCCAGTGCGGGCGGTGCTAAGTTAAGTTCTGCTTCCGCGTTTTCCGCGATTCAAATGCCCTAACCTATTGACAAATCTTCTATCTTGCGGTACAATACCTTCGTAACTAATTGAACGTTCGTTTAATAAGCGAGGTGCAATCATGGCTGATACACAGGGGCAGGGGCTGGCGGTGGAGGTCAGCGAAGTGGTGAAGCAGTTTGGGGCGGTAAGAGCCTTGGATGGGATGAGCTTGCGGGTGCCGACCGGCATCATCTATGGGCTGCTGGGGCCGAATGGCGCGGGCAAGACTACCCTGATACGCACGCTAGTCGGCCTCGTGCGCCCCACCAGCGGCACGGTCACAGTGCTGGGCGACAATGTACTAACCACAGCGGACAAGGTGCGAACCAACACCGGCTACATGACCCAGAGCCAAGCCCTGTACGCCGACCTGAGCGTGGAGGAGAACATAGACTTCTTCGCCCGCATCTACGGGATGGCAGATAAGCAGGCGCGGCGGGAGCGGATAGACGAACTGCTGCAACTGGTGGACTTGGCACCGCGGGCGAATACGCCGGTGAGCAACCTGAGCGGCGGGATGCGCCAGCGGGTATTGCTCGCCTGCACGTTGGTGCATCGCCCCCGCCTGCTGCTGCTTGATGAGCCGACGGTGGGGGTTGACCCCCAGCTACGCCAGTCGTTCTGGAGCTACTTCCGCACCCTCGCCGATGGGGGGGTGACGATTATCGTGTCCAGCCACGTGATGGACGAGGCAGAGCGATGCGACCGACTGGGCATGGTCAGAGCGGGGCGGCTGCTGGCCGAGGGCAACGCCAACGAGCTACGCGCCCGCGCGGGCAAGGATACCCTAGAGGATGCCTTCCTCGCCTTTAGCGGAGTCGAGAATGCAGAAGGTAGAATGTAGAATGGGGTAAGCAAATCTCCCGCCCACCACATCATTTCCCTCCCGCCGGGAGGGGCTGGGGGTGGGGGCGAGTCGCGCAGCCTAGACCCTAGCATAAAGGAGCAACCCAATGAGCATGGAACGAATTATGGCGGTGGCAATTCGGGTCATCAACCAGTTGCGCCACGACCATCGCACCCTCGGCCTGATGTTTGGCGCACCGATACTCATCCTCGCCCTGCTCGGATATCTGCTGCGCTCGGAGGAGAACTCCACCCTCAAGCTGGGTATCAGCAATCAAGATGGCGGCGCGGGAGTGATTAGGGCAGGGCAGCTACTGACCGATAAGCTAAAGCAGGAGAGTGGCATTGCGGTCACGGACTTGGCCGCTGCCGATGTGCGCGAGGCGGTGCGTAACGGCACGGTAGATGCCGCGCTGGTGTTCAGCCCCACCTTTAGCAGCGACCTACTGGCGCACAAGCCGACCGCGCTGACGGTGGTACTGGAAGGCTCGAACCCCTCCAAGACCGGCAGCACGGTGCTACAGTTGCAGAAGGGGGTATCGCAAGCGGCGGCCAGCCTACTCACCAGTGTGCCGGGGGCGACCCCCCCACCGCAGGTGCAGATTGCCCCCGACCTCATCTACGGCAGCCTCGACCTGAAGATGCTCGACTACTTCGCGCCAGTGCTGATTGGCTTCTTCGCTTTCTTCCTTGTGTTCGTCATTACCTGCGTCTCGTTCCTGCGCGAACGCACTCAGGGGACCATGGAGCGGCTGTTCGCCTCGCCGATTAAGCGCGGGGAGGTGGTGCTGGGCTATATGCTGGGCTTCGGCCTGTTTGCGATGATACAGGCGTTGCTCATCGTGCTGTTCACCGCCTTCGTGCTGCAAGTGCAATATAGCGGCAACCTGCTGTGGGTGTTCCTTGCTACCCTGATATTGGCAATCGGCGCAGTCAACCTCGGCATCTTCCTGTCCAGCTTTGCCCGCACCGAGTTGCAGGCGGTGCAATTCATCCCGCTGGTCATCGCCCCCTCGTTCCTGCTCTCCGGTCTACTGTTTCCGGTCAAGGATATGCCGGGCTGGTTGCAGGCCATCTCCGCCGTGCTGCCGCTCACCTACGCGAACAACGCGCTTACCGACATCATGATACGCGGCAAGGGCTTGCTCGATACCCTGCCCGCGTTCGGCGTGCTGCTGCTGTTCGCTGCGCTGATGGTGGTCATCGCCTCTTTCACCCTGCGTCGGGAAGTGGCTTGAGCAGAGGTTTGAGGTTTGAGGTTTGAGTGATGATGTAGGGGCGGGTTGCACTCGCCCGCTTGCCCCGCCGCAAAATATGTTATAATTATTGCGAACTGAGGTGACGCAGGGCGTAGAGTATCGCCTCCTCGGTGGAGGCGGGGTCGGCATCGCCAGTGGGCAAACCTTGCAGCGCAGTTCGCGCTTCGGCGGCAGAGTAGCCTAGCCCGGTGAGCGCGTCCAACGCCTCGCTGTAGATGCTGGTAACTGCGCCACCACCCGTAGGCGTACCCCCGATGAAGGCGGCGATGTCTAGCTTACCCTTCAGTTCGATGACAAGTCGGGCGGCGGTCTTCTTGCCGATGCCCGGCACACTAGTGAGCAGGTCGGTGTTGCCCTCGGCGATTGCCATGTGCAGGGTCTCGACCGGCGCGGCGGAGAGGATGCCCAATGCCCCCTTCGGCCCAATCCCGCTAACCCCCAGCAGCACCTCGAACAGGCTGAGTTGGGTGGGGTTGAGGAAGCCGTAGAGCGCGAGTTGGTCTTCACGCACGTACAGGTGGGTGTGCAGCTTCACCTCGTCGCCAACCGCGCCCGCCTCGCTGAGGACATTGGTGGGGGCGAACACCCGTAGGCTGACTCCGCCCAACTCGATGAGCAAGAAATCGGGGCCACGCCCCACCAACCGTCCCCGCACCGCTGCTATCATCGTGCTGTTCGCCTCCGTTGTTTGCAAGTTCGCCCTGCTGGGGGCGTGGGGTCATTCTATCGTTAGACAGGGCGTATGCGATTCGCCCCTACACCAACAACACCAATCCAGCCTCAACTGCGTAACTCGTATTCTACCATATCTTGATACACTTGTCCCGAACGAGAACTCTAGTCAAGAGGAGCAAAGCCAATGGCCGAAGCACATAACGACAATCCCTCCCAGCAGCAAGCGGGAAGCGGGGCTAGCCTAATACAGACGGGCGGGCTGGGCCGCGCCGTCAGCCGCCAGCCGCTTGATGCCGAGGGCCGCGAGTTCAAGCGCACGCTGGGGATAAGCGGCGAGGTGGATGTGAATGAGCTATCCACCAATGCCAACGTCTACCCCACCAAGCCGACCTTCGACAGCACTGCGATTGCTTACGGGATGGATACCCCTACCCGCACCATCGAAGAGCCAGCCGACGATGCGCCCGCCACCGACCTTGTCCCCTACAAGGTGTACGGCGCATCGCGCGATGCCAACGCGGTGACTAGCTTCAACGAGCAGAC
>JBBSEE010000428.1:0-3430 GCA_038239995.1 Chloroflexia bacterium
ACCGGCAATCCAATCTTCACCTGCTCGAAGTCCACCCCCACGATGCGGCTGAGGAACAGGGTGTCTACCCCCTCGAACTCGACGAGGATGAGGCAGAAGGGGGTTTCGTCAAGGAAGGCTTCTCCGCCGAAGTAGCAGACGGTGAAGGTGTGGACACGGCCCACATTGGGCAGTTGATGCCACGCGGTGGGGTTGCCGCAGTTCATGCAGTGGCCGCGCGGGGTGGCGAATACGTAGTTGCACTTGTCGCAGCGGCTGCCCATCAGCTTGCCTTGCGACAGGCCGATGAAGAAGGGGGTATCTTCCGCGTAGCTGTGGATGTAGTCAATCTCGTAGTGGTACTTGATAATCAGCGGGTCGGTGTTGAACACGATCGTGCCGCTGTCGGTTTCGGGGAGTTTGAAGTCCTTAGCCATCTGTGCTGCCTCCTTTGCTATGCGCCCCAGTTCTTGGTGCTTTCCATGATGCTGACGGTGATGTAGGTGCCGGTGCCCGCGTGGCTGTGGATTGCCCCGCGCTTCGGCTTGGCGATTTGGATGAAGTCGTCGCCGCCGAGGTGCTTGCCAATCGTGCCTTGTAGTTGCCAGAAGGCGAACACTGCCTGCATCAGCCCAGTCGCGCCCACGGGGTGGCCGCAAGCGAGCAGGCCGCCGCTGGGGTTGACGGGCAGGATGCCGTTCAGTTCGGACTTGCCATCCTCGATGAACTTGCCGCCTTCACCGTACTTGCAGAAGCCCATGTCCTCATAGGTCTGGATTTCGCTGCTGGTGTAAGCGTCGTGCAGTTCAACAAAGGAGAGGTCTTCGAGCGGGTTCTGGATGCCCGCCATCTTGTAGGCCAGCTTGGTCGCCATCCGCCCGCCCCTAAAAGAGTGAACGCCGGGGTACTTGAGCTTGGTGTAGTCGCTGGCGTTCTCGTGAGGCAGGAGTAGCACATCGCCATGCGGGCGGTCCGACATCCGCATCGCGTCGGTGCCGGAGCCGATGCCGGTGACTAGCACGGGGTCAACCGCCCCCATCTTCGCGGCCATCTCCTCGGTGGCGAAAATGGCCGTCGCCGCGCCGTCCGACATGGTGCAAATATCCAGCAGGGTCAGGGGGGTAGCGACCATGGTGGCGTTGCGAACATCCTCGACCGTGAGCTTGGCGGGGGATTGGGCGTAGGGGTTGTGCAGGGCATTGCCGTGATTCTTGATGCTGACCTTCGCCAGTTGCTCGACAGTGGTGCCAAACTCGTGCATATGCCGCTGCACCATCATCGCGTAATAGCCGCTGTAGAAGCCGCCCACCGGGAAGTCGAAGTTAGTGTCCGAAGCGAGGGCGATGAACTCGTTGCCCTTCCACGTGTTCACATGGCTCATCGTCTCAAAGCCGTAGGCGAGGCACACATCCATCCGCCCGCTGGCAACCGACTCCCAGCCCGCTTGGAAGCAGAGGCCGCCGGTCGCCCCGCCGCCCTCGATGCGCTTGCTAGGCTTGGGCACGAGGCCGAGGTAATCCTGCACCATAGTCGCGGCCTTCAGTTGGCGGGTAAAGTGGTCGGAGAAGTAGGAGGCGACGGTGCCATCAATCATATCGGGGGTAAGATTGGGGACATCCTGCATCGCGTAGTCATACGCCACCTTGCACATCAGGCGGAAGTCTTGCTCTGGGTTGGCCTTACGAAACTTGGTGATGCCGCCCGACACCATATAGACGGGTCTCATTGGGGAGGAAGCTCCTTTCTAAGCTGCACTGCACGCCGAGGCGGGGGCCACATCGCCGCCGCCGCGCTGATTATACCAGCCGCCGCCCCCAAAAGCAACCACGCTTGCACGATGTAAGGTTAAAGGTTTATAATGATTTCGTACAGCGACACAGGTACACAGGAGGATTGGATATGGCAAGGGTGAAGATTAAGGAGTTGAGGCTAGGCCACTTTAGGGCTTTCGAGGATGCCCGACTTGAGCTTGATGAAGAGCTTACGGTTATTATTGGGCGTAATGGGTCGGGCAAGTCTACACTCATGGACGCTTTTGAGTTTATTAGAAGCGCAGTCTCTGATAATTTGGGCACGGCTATCGATAGGCAAGGTGGGCTTCAAGGAATCAGACAGAGGCAATCCGGCAAGGCTAGGCGCTTTGATGTGTCACTTGCCGTCGTTCTTGATGTTGAGGAAGAAGGTGGGGGGCATCATCAGGTACTATATGGATTCAAGCTAGGTGCTAACGCCAATGAAGAATTTGCCGTCAAAAATGAACAATTGCTTACCAACAATGGGTGGAGTGAGTTTCGTCGTAATGAAAAAGGATTCCGTTTTTCCCATAATATAAATGGTGTAGCCCCCATCATAAGTCAAGATGCACTTGCACTACCAATCATCGGGGGCAGCAGCCCTCTGTGGAGTATCGTGGCAGAGACACTGGCGCAAATACGCACCTACAGCCTAGAGCCGCTACTGATTGCCAGTGAGCCACCTGTAGAGCTAGCAACAGGGCTGGAGCGAAATGGCAAGAATGCAGGCGAAGTCCTAAAGCACCTACAATCACTTACTCCCGCAAGTGTTCAGTGGATAGTGGAAAATCTTAGCCATATTGCACCCCAAATAGTTGGTGTTCAGGGGCAACGCACACAAGATGGTCGTCGTCGTATTGTGTTTGAGCAGAAAGCTGGGAGTAATATTCATCACTACTCGGCGGCGGAGATGTCCGATGGTACACTACGCTCTTTGGCTGTCCTCCTTGCTCTGCGACAAGACCCATCTCCAGCTCTTGTATTTTTGGATGAGATTGAAGACTCGATACATACCAGTGCGCTAGGTGTGCTACTTGATGCTATTAAAGAGGAGTCTGAGCGGATGCAGATAGTAATCTCATCTCATAGCACCGACCTGCTCGAACGCGACTTGATAAATGCCACGCAAGTGCGGGTGGTAGAGTGGGAAGAGGGAGTGAGTACCATACATCGGTTGAATGAGAACATGATTAAGGCGATAGACGGGCCATATGAAGACTTGCCGATGCCCAACCAAGCACCTTTTACCGTTGGCGAACTACTTAGGTACAATGGCCTCGTTACCGAGGAGACTGCTAGGACCGTAGAGGGTAGCTTCTTTGAGGTGCCACAATGAAGCAAAGCGGTTACAGAATTGCGCTTATCGTCGAGGGGGATGGTGAGATGAAAGCAGTCCCTAATCTGGTAAGTCGCTGGCTCAAGGAGCAAGGCATTGAAAACTGTTATCCCCAAAAACAAGTAATTTGCGCTTATGGTTCGGACAGACTTAAGAAAGACATTGAACGCTTTATCGGAGTGGCGGTAGCCAACCAGCCCGATGCTATTCTGATTATTCTGGATGCGGACAGCATTGTGAACTGTCCTAAGTTGCTCGGCCCTAAACTACTTGCCCGTGCTGAGATTGCCTGCCCTCACATCCCGGTCGGTGTCGTTCTTGC
>JBBSEE010000429.1:0-3426 GCA_038239995.1 Chloroflexia bacterium
AGGCTGACCGCCAGCAGGGCGTTGAGGTGGGTTCGTACCAGCCGTTTCATCACTGCCAACTCCCTTTCCTTCGCGCTAATGAATACCATCCGGGGTGGGACAGGCACAAGTATATAGGGTTTGCCTCAGCTTGTCAAACCTATAATTTTCGGGCCAGCCTAATCTTGACAAATGCCCCTTGCATTTGCTATAATAACCCCCTGTAGCGGCTATTTACGCACAAGTGTAATCTTTTGCCATAATTGCCCAGCCGACCGACGCAAGTCTGCGGTGGGCATATTCTTTGGCCCGCAGGCAAGTGACCCGACAATATTGGCAGCGGCGGGGCATGGCCCGTCTGAGGTGGGGAGGAAGAAACGTGTTCGCAGTTGTAGAAACCGGCGGCAAGCAATATAAGGTGATGCCCGGCGACCAGCTTGATGTCGAGTTCCTCGGCGTGGAGCAGGGCCAGCAGTTTGACCTCGGTCAAGTGCTGATGGTGGGCGGTGATGGTGGCGAAGTGCTAGTCGGCAACCCGATTGTCGCCGGGGCGCGGGTGCTGGCTACGGTCGTGACCGACCACCGCGGCGACAAGATTATCGTCTTCAAGTACAAGCCGAAGAAGCGGTATCGGCGCAAGACCGGCCACCGCCAAACGCTTACCCGCATCACCATTGACGACATCCTCGCCGATGGGTTTAAGAGTGAGGTCAGCACCACCGCCAAGCCTGCGACCAAGAAGGCAGCGCAGGCGGCCACAGCCGAGGCGGAACTAGCAGCCACCACCACTGAGCCGACCGAAGTCACAGACACTATCGAGGTCAGCCCCGCCCCTAAGAAGGCGAGCAAGGCGGCGAAGGCGGAGGTAGCAACGGAGACGGCGGCTGCCGCAGTCGAGGCCGAAGCTAGCGGCGCGACGGATACCGCGCCCATCGAGGGCGAGCTTGAGTGGGTGAACGGCATCGGCCCGGTCTATAATCGTATCCTCGCCGAGCATGGCATCAGCACCAACGCGGAGCTTGCCAACGCCACCATCGAGCAACTGAAGGCCACCGGCATCAGCCACGAGAGCGACGAAGAGTTTGCCAGTTGGATTGAGCAGGCTAAGGACAAGCTGGCCGAGAAGTAACCCAGCAAACTGAGGAAGGAGCAGCCACATGGCGCACAAAAAAGGGATGGGCAGCAGCCGCAACGGACGCGACAGCAAGCCTAAGATGCTAGGGGTGAAGCGTTACGACGGTCAGATTGTCACCAGCGGCACCATTCTGGTGCGGCAGCGCGGCACCCGCATCAACCCCGGTGTCAACGTCGGGGTGGGCCGCGACCACACCCTGTTCGCAATGGTGGACGGCAGCGTCAAGTTCGAGCATGATAGCCGCCTGAAGCGGCGGGTCAGCATCCAGCCGATTAGCTTCATCATCACCGATGAGCAGACCAACGAAACTGCTCTACAAGCGTAATACCTAAAGGGATGACCAACGCCCAACCCAAAGGTGGTCGAAATGGAGACTTACTGTGAAGCAAGGCATACACCCGAATTACGAAACCACTACTGTTACCTGCTCGTGCGGCACTACGTGGGAGACGCGCAGCACCAAGAAGAACTTGCGCGTAGACTTGTGCAGTGCTTGCCACCCCTTCTACACTGGTGAGCAGCGCATCGTGGACACCGCCGGACAGGTGGAACGGTTCATGCGGCGCATGGGCCAGCGTGAAGCACTGGCGCAGCGGCGTGAGGAGCAGGTGGCCGCCCAAACCGCGGCCCGCCAAGCCCCGCCCCCCCCGGCCCCCAAGCGCACCGCCCGCCCGGCTGCCCCTACCCGCCCCGCCCGCGCCACCGCGCCGCAGGATGAGCCGAGCAGCGACCGCAGCGAAGCATAACCAACCCAACTTCGAGGGGGGCACACATCACGGTGTGCCCTCTTTTTTTGTGCCTTGTTCCCAGCCAAAGATTAGTAAGATTGGGCTATATGCTTTTAGCATAAGTTGGGATATAATAACCCAATATGTGCCGACCGGATTGGCACATTACTAGCTATCTTCTTTGTTTAATCGTAATCTTAGGAGGAATGCCCTAATGTCCGTCCCCCCCGATACCGTGCTAGTCGTTGACGATGACCCCGCTATTCTCAATCTGATAGAAATGGTGCTTGACGAGGAAGGCTATACGGTGAAGACCGCCGCCAATGGGCGCGAGGCCCTCAATCAGATGCGCGATGCAATCCCCAAGATGGTGCTGCTCGACCTGATGATGCCAGTGATGGATGGCTGGTCCTTCTGTCGGGTGGCGAAGGGCAGCCCGGAGATGCAGGGTGTGCCCATCGTGGTGATGTCCGCCGACCGCCACTTGCAGCAGAAGGCCGATGATGTGCAGGCCGACGGCTACTTGCTCAAGCCGTTCGACATTGACCAACTGCTCGCCACCGTGCTACGCTATACCCGCGCAACCTAAATCAGCGCAAGCTGAGATTGCCGAACCCAACACTGAGTAGACGTTCGTCACTACCACCGCTGGCCTTTGGGCTGGTCGGCGGTTGCTGGGTGCGGAACAGCAACAGGTTGCGCCCCGCTTGCAGCGGCAGGCTGAGGCTGAAGCTATGCGGGTCAGTCGGCACGGTCAAGGTGGTCAGTAGCTTATCCGCGTAGTAGACCGCCACCGCGCGGGGCTGGGCGTAACTGAAGGCGCGGAAGGTAAGGGTGTAGCTGCCGTTCGCGCCGAGGCTGAGGATAGTGATGCTGGCCTCGCGATTATCCTTGTCGCCACTGACCCAGCGGTGGCCGCCCTGTGGGTCAGGCTCGTAGCTGTACCAGCCGGGGCCAACCGCTAGCAGGGGCGGATACTTGGTGGTTTCCCCACCCGCAGGCGCGGTCGGCACTTGGTACACGTCCATGATGCTGTCGCTGTAAGTTGGCCGCGCCCCCACCCCCCATACTGCGTCAATCACCCCCCTTGCCCCCACCACATCCTGCCCCGCCACCGGCGATTTAATCAGCGCGGCGTAACGAATGTTCGCCCAGCGCAGCACATCGAGGCCGACGGTCGCGCTAATCGGCGGCACGATGTCGGGGTCAGCAGCGATATGCTGCGCCCAGAACCAGTTTAGCACCGGCGTATCCTCGGCAAAGGGATGGCGACGATTGCGGGCAAGGTCGCCGCCCAGCAGGTACTTGTGGTGGGTCACTTGATAGGCGAACCACTGGTCCTCGTCGCCCCCCTTGTATATCGGCAACTCCATAATTGCGTAGCGTTGATTATCCCCCGCTAGCTGCTGATAGAAGGGCGGCACTTGTAGCGGGGTAATTGGCGCGGCCACGCCCCCAAACTCCGCCGCCATCAGCAGCAGGGTGATGAGCATCAGCCCCGCCAGCCAACCCTTCCCATCTCGCACCCACCCCCTACCCCTCCCTCCGGGAGGGGAGTCAGATTCCCCTCCCATCGGGAGGGGC
>JBBSEE010000430.1:0-3424 GCA_038239995.1 Chloroflexia bacterium
AAGTGGCGCAGGTCATCAACCAGCCTACCGCCGCGCTGCTGGCCCTGATGCGCGAGGCCCCGGCGATTAGCCGGGTGGCAGCGCGAGGGGGCGCAGTCGCGGTCGTGGATGTAGGTGGGGGGAGCAGCGATGTGACTATCGCCCGCCTCAGCCGCGACGGGGTGCAAGCCCTGTCCACCGCGGGCGAGGCGCATATGGGCGGGGTGGATTTCGCCTACGCGCTGGCTCAAGCGGTGAACCAACGCTTCATCGCAGGCGGGGTGGACATTCTGGGCGAGGCGCAGGCGGGGCAACGCAGCAGGTTGCAAGCAGTCGCGCTGGTCAACGCTTGCAGCGAGGCGATGGAGCGACTCAGCGAAGTGGAGCAGACTGACCTGCTGCTGGACCACGGCGCGGGCTTCGGCCACGACTTGTGGGCGGTGATTAGCCGCGCCGAGTTGGAGCAAACGCTGCAACCGTTCCTGCTACGGCTCGCGGCGCGGTGCGATGAGGCCTTGCGCGGCAGCGAGTTGTCACTGGACGACATCGCCACGGTTGCGGTGGTGGGCGGCGCGAGTCGCATCCCCGCAGTCAGGGCAGCGATTGCCGCAGCGTTCGGCACCTCGGTCAGCGCACTGGTCTGCCGCAGCGAACCGGACCTCGTGGCGAACGGCGCGGCGGTGCAGGCGGGCATCCTCAGCGGGCAAATCAGCCTGCGCGTGCGCGATGTCGCCCCCTACCCGATTGGCATTGCGGCGTGGTATGACACCGACAACGGCGACGAGGTGGAGCGGTTTAGCCCCATCATTGACCGCTACACCCCGATACCCACCCCGCCAGTGGGCAGGCGCGGGGCGTTGACCAAGACCTACTATACCCGCCAGCCATACCAGACCGAGATGCGCCTACAGGTGCTGCAATATCGTGGGCGCAAGCAGGTAAGCAGCAGCGAACGGCTGCCCAAAGTTACCTTCGAGCAGTGCGAACCGCTGGGCGAGTGGACGCTACGCGGCATCCAACCCCGCCCCCGCTCCGAGGTGGACATCACCTTCAGCGTAGACGCGAGTGGCATCCTCCACCTGCACGCGCAGGAGCAAGGTGCCGGCAACGTGCTGACTGCCACTATCAACCGTTGGTAAGGCGGCCTGAAAGCTACGCACAAGGCCAGCATCTATATCAACAACCTATAATCTCATCAAGGGGAGGCAAAAATGAACACCAAACCAACAATCACCGTAGTGGTCGCCCAATGCGTGCAGCGCAGCTTCATCAGCGAACTAGCGGGGCCGGACCCCCGCCTCAAGCCCTGCAAGCTACACTGCGGCTACAACAACGCGATACGGCTGCTAGGCGGTGGGCCGAACGGACAACCCAACCACCTAGAGAACTTCCTGCTACTGGCACACGGCGGGGAGGGAGGGAATACTATCGGCGGCGCAGAGTTCGTCCATGTGGTCTACGTTGACGACCACCATGTAGACGACGGCAGCGAAATCGTGCAGCAGCACTTCGCCCAGTTCGGTCGCCATTGCGTGCCGGGCGAGGTGGATACGAACGGGCTGGAGGGTTATCTCGGCACCGGGCGCACCGCGGACTGGCGCAACCTGCACAACGGGCGCACCCACGTAGTCCGCACACCGGGGCTGAACGACAATATGTACGGCAGCGGCTTCATCCCCATCCTCACCGCCATCTGCCAAGAGGCGGAGGAGGTGTATGGGGTTGACCCTGCGGACATCCGGATACTGAACATCGGGGGTTGGAGCATCATCAAGGTGTTGTTCTGTGGGGTGTGGGAGATGATGCACCATGGCATCCCTGACTACCGCGACCCCAGCAACCGCGAGGCGACCATCCGCTTCCGCAACGTGGCGGTCAGCGACGCGCTCAGTTACAGCGTGCAGCGCGAACAGCACAACGTTGCCCTCGAAGTGGTGGAGATGATAGGCGGCCAGACCCTCCGCAGTGTGGACGACACCCTGCGCTACGCGGGCCTAAGCTACTAGGGGAAAGGAAGAATGTAGAAGATGGGATCTAGAATCAGGGGTCGAACAGAACGCGAGCCAATCGTAATGTCATTCAAGATTCTACCTTCTACATTCTTAATTCTACATTCAGCATGGGCTACTTCAGCACAGATGAACAGATGGAACAGCCGAGCCGCAGGTTGCCCGCGCCGTGGGGGTTGAGGGGGGCGGCGCGGCGGGTCGAGGGTGGTCTGGTGGTGGAGCTTGACTGGCAGCGACCCTACCTGCCGCTGGATGGCTATTTGGTGCTGCTGACCGACGGGCGCGAACTAGCGCGGGCCGAACGGGGAGAGCAAACTCATTGCGCCTTCACCCTGAGCGGCGAACAGTGGGCGCGGGCCGATAGCCTAAGCGTGACGGTGGTGGCACGGCGGGGCAGCACCTACAGCCCGCCCAGCGTGCCGCTGGTCATCCCCCTATCGTCCCTGCCGCACATCCCTATCGAGGGGGTCATAGTCGCCCCACCACCAGCCCCTCCCGCCGGGAGGGGAGACGTGCCGCCTTCCGGCGGGAGGGGAGATGTATCGCTGGAACTGGAAGATGACCTCGCCGCGATTGATGCCGCGCTACGTGAGGCCCAAGCGTATCTGGGACGAAACGGTGTCTTCGTCAAACTCAAACACTAGGGGCGAACGAGGCTTTGCCCCCTATCAGAAAAGGAGCTATCCCCATGTCTACCCGAACTGTAATCACCGAGGTTCGCCCCGTGCCAGATAACCCCACCCGCAACTGGGTGGTGGCCGACGAGAGCGCGATAGTGACCTGCCGCTGCTGCCAGCCGCCCATGGTGCTAATACCCCGCGCCGGACAGGGCGACGACCTGCGCTATGCCCTCTGCCTTCGCACCGGGCGGATGCACCTCATCGAAGGAGCGGAGAGCCGACTGGTGGCCCAATCCAACCCCCGCGACGGCGAAGGTGGCGGCAGGCCAGAGCTTGCCCCCGGCGTGCGCGTTGACCTCAGCCGCGATACATACGCATTATCTAAGCCATGAGTCATGAGTTAGAATCGCGGAGAACGCGGATTAGTGCGGAAAACGCGGAAAAGGCAGCACGGCTGTAGGGGCGGGTTGCACTCGCCCCTCAATGAAACTACCGCCAGTGGATTAGGTTCAGCGGCGCCGCGGATTGGCGAATGACGTAGGGGCGGGTTGCGCTCGCCCCCCGACACCCATCAATGCTCATCGTAGCAACCAACCATGACGTAGGGGCGGGTTGCGCTCGCCCGCTTGCCACCCATCAACGCCGATTGCAACTAATTGGACGGTGATGAACATTTGCTACGATTGGCTTGGTCATTAGTCAGCAGGGCGGGTGCGATTCGCCCCTACATCATCATTGTTGGCTTAGGATAAACGCAGTTGCAAAGTTCGGGCGTTAACCTGCTGCGTAGCAACATCACCCCAGCGGACGTGGTGG
>JBBSEE010000431.1:0-3415 GCA_038239995.1 Chloroflexia bacterium
GGCGAGGCTACTAATCGCAATCGTAAGCGGGCTGCTGCTATCACCATTGATAACTCTGGCCTATGACTGGCCGCAGTTCGGGGGTGGGGGTACATATCGCGGGAGCAATAGCGATGAGACCTATATCAACACCGCCAATGTGGGCGCCCTGAAGCAGCGGTTCAAGGTCAACCTGCCCGACGCGACCGACGGGGCCGCCGCTTATTTGGACGGAGTGATCACCCCCAGTGGGGCGCGGGATTTGCTGTTCGTCACCACCATGGGTGGGCGCATCGTCGCCCTCGATGCCAACACCGGGGCGCACGTGTGGATGCAGTATCCCGCCTTCGGACCGCGCTTGACCACTTCATCGCCCGCGCTCGACCCCAACCGCCAGTTCGTGTACAGCTACGGGCTGGATGGCTACGTGCATAAGTATGCAGTGGGCAACGGCACCGAGGTGAAGTCGGGCGGCTGGCCGGAATTGACCACCAAGAAGACCGATGTGGAGAAGCAATCAGGGTCGCTGGCGATTGCTACCGCCAAGAATGGCATATCGTACCTGTACGTTACCCACTCTGGCTACAACGGCGATTTCGGCGATTATCAAGGCCACCTCACCACCATCAACCTGAGCGACGGCAGCCAAAACGTGTTCAACGTGGCGTGCAGCAATCGGCCCATCCACTTCACCACCCAAGCCGCCAGTGATTGTAGCCACCGACAGGGGGGAGTGTGGGGGCGCACCGGAGTGGTATACGACCCCAACACTGACCGCATCTACTTTGCAGTGGGCAACGGCGACTACACTGCTGATAGCGGCGGCTATGAGTGGGGCGACAGCATAATTGCCCTCCGCCCCGATGGCAGCAGTGACGGCGGCAAGCCGGTGGATAGCTACACCCCCAGCGATTATCAGCACTTGCAGGATGCCGACCTCGACCTCGGCAGTGTCAACCCCGTCATCGTCCCCGCCCCCAGCGGCAGCAAGTACCCACACCTCGCGGTGCAATCGGGCAAGGACGGCAACCTGCGCCTGCTCGACCTCGACGATATGAGCGGCAAGGGTAGGCCGGGGCATATCGGCGGCTCGCTGCAACTGGTGGCGTTGGACAACGGCGGGGCGGTGTTGCCCAACCCCGCGGCGTGGCAGAACCCCGCGGACGGCAGCGGCTGGCTGTTCGTGGTCAATCGGGGCAGCATCTCTGGCTGGCAGCTAACCGTCAGCAACGGCCAGCCCGGCCTCACCGAGCGGTGGCACCAAGCGCAAGGAGGCAGTTCCCCGGTGGTCGCCAATGGCATCCTCTACTATGCTAGTAGCAATCTCGTCCGCGCCTTCGACCCTACCACTGGCAAGCAATTGTGGAGCGATAGCGGCATTGGCGGCATCCACTGGCAGAGCGTGGTGGTGGCGAACGGCAGCCTGTACATCGCCGACAGCGACGCGCACCTATTCGCTTACACGCCCAATGGGGCTGCGCCCCCGCCCGCTGAGGCTAGCCATCATTTCGACCAGACCAACCAGACGGTCAGTGGCCGCTTCCTTGCCTACTGGCAGGCGAACGGCGGACTGGCCCGCTTCGGCTATCCCCTCTCCGCCGAGTTCAGCGAAAAGAGCGAGCTAGACGGCAAGAGTTATACGGTGCAATACTTCGAGCGGGCAGTGTTCGAGGCTCACCCTGAAAATCAGCCCCCCTACGACGTGCTGCTCAGTCAACTCGGCACCTTCCGCTACCAGCAGAAGTACCCCGGCGGTGCCCCCGACCAGCACGCCGCCACCGACCATCCCTACAAGTTCGCGGAGACCAGCAAGACGCTGGGCGGAGTGTTCCGCGCCTATTGGGAGCAGGGCGGGGGGCTAGCCAGCTTCGGCCTGCCGCTCAGTGATGAGTTCAGCGAAAAGAGCGAGCTAGACGGCAAGAGCTACACGGTGCAATACTTTGAGCGGGCGGTGTTCGAGGCTCACCCCGAAAATCAGCCCCCCTACGATGTGCTGCTCAGTCAGTTGGGCACCTTCCGCTACCAGCAAACGCATCCATGATGATTAAATCTGTATAAACAAAGCGGCGAACGGGGCGAATCGGATAGCGCGATGGCGCGGGATGCGCTATAATCCCAGCACCATGGCACAAGGAGCAAACATCAAATTGGCGGAGCAGCGGGAGCAACTAGCAACCGACCAGCCCTCCCCCCGCCCCCACAAGCCGAGCAAGCGGGCGGTGGGGGTCAGCGAGTTGCAGTGGCGGCTGATGCTGCTCGCCCTCGCCTTCCTCGCGCTGGTGACGGTCAGTGCAGTGGCTCTGCTCATCCTCGCCGCCTTCGGTGGCCTGCATTTTGCTTGAACGTTGGCAACCAACACAACAACATACCGATTAGGTTGGGGCGGGCGGTGGCCCGCCCTGTTGCATGGACAAGGAGCGAAAGAATGGCGCGAGTTAAGCATAGGCCGCAGCTACAGGTAGGGCAACAAGCCCCCGATGCCACCGTCTACGATGAGGATGGGGGGACGGTGCAATTGTCGTCGCTGTGGCGCGATGGCGCGGTCGCGCTGGTGTTCATCCGTCACTTTGGTTGACCGTATGCCAGAGCGCAGATGGCGCAGTTGCGTCAAGATTATGCCCGTTTTACCGATGCGAAACTGAAAGTGGTGGGGGTATCGCCGAACAAGCCGGATGCAGCCAAAGCGTTCCGCGCCGCGCACGACCTGCCCTACCCGATGCTGGCCGACCCCCAGCGGGTTGCGTATCAGCGATATGGGTTGGGCAAGCTCAGTGTGCTGCACGAAATCAACCCGCTGACTTGGCTTCGCAATCGAGGCAAGCTGAAGCAGGGTGTGGTGGCCCGCGCCAGCGATGCGGACATGACCCAGCTAGGCGGCGTGTTCATCATTGACCCGCGCGGCACCCTGCGTTACACCCATGTGGCCGAGGATGCCGCCGACAATCCCCCTACCGAGGAGATATTGGGGGGAGTTTAGATTTTGGATTTTAGATTTTGGATTTTTAGATAGGGGGGTGTGGCACTCGCCGTGTCCATCTGCGTAACTCCTATCCTACTTATCGCCGCCGCGCGATTAGCGCAGATATAGCCCAGACCAGCAGCAACCCCGCGCCCATCGCCAGCATGAAGGTGGGGATGTACCAAAGCGAGAAGAAGGTGTCCAGCCGCGCATCCTTGAAGTTGCTGGAGTCGTACAGCACCGTCACCTTGTCACCGAGATGATACGGCTCCCCACTGGAATTGTAGTTGAGGGTGAAAGTTATGGGCGTATCGTGGGGGGCAAACTGGATGATGGGGTAATCCACCCCGTTCTTACCCACGAAGCTGGTAACGGTGCCGGGGGCATTGGCCGCCCCGCCGAGGAAGAGCAGGGTGAAGATGGCGAACAACAACCCCACCACCAGCGCGACGCAGCCGAACATCGCGGCGATCACCC
>JBBSEE010000432.1:0-3413 GCA_038239995.1 Chloroflexia bacterium
GGGCGAGTGCAACCCGCCCCTACGACACGGTGCGTTGCTCCGCTGCACCTCATCCGCTGGCGGACCGTCCCCGCGCAGGGGCGAGTGCAACCCGCCCCTACGACACGGTGCGTTGCTTACGATGAACGTTGATGTAGGGCAAACTTCTCCCTCACCAACCTACCCACAGGGAACCCCACAAGGGGGTTTCCCGCTGGGAGAGGCTTTAGGTGGATGCGCTTCGGCCTTGCATTCACCATTTACCATTTACCATTTACCATTTACCATTTACCCTTCATCACTCATCACTAACTCAAACCTCAAACCTCAAACCGTCACTTCCCCGCCACCAGCCCGAAGGCCTCATCCTTGCGCGTCACCTTGCTGAAGCCCGCCTCCTGCAAGCGGCGCATCACCCCCTTGACCGTGCGGCTGCCATACGCGCTGTTCAGGTCGCCGATATATTGGAACAGCCGCCCGCCGCGCCCCAACACGCGGTGTAGTTGGGCGTAGAAGGTGGCGGAGTATAGCTCCCCACCGAGGCTGAAGGTGGGCGGGTCGTGCAGGATGCGGTCGAATTGACCGTCACTGAACTGGGCGATGACCGCGCTGGCATCACCGATGATTTGGGTTATCTTCGGGTTGTCGAACAATTCTTGTGACCACGGGTTGAGGCGGGCGAGTTCCAGCGCGGCGGGGTCGAGTTCGATAGTCACCACCCGGCTGGCGGTGCGGGCGGCGGCGATGGCGGTGTAACCGAGGCCGGTGGCGGTGTCCAGCACCGTGCCGCGCATGGGGGCGAGCGCAGCTATCTTGCGCTGCGTATCCTGCATCGGGTCAATATCCTTGATGCGGTGCATCAGGAAACCGGCCACGAGGGTGGTGGGGGCCGATTTGGTGGGGTAGAGAGTTCGCACCCAGTTGGTGGTGGGCGAGTGGACGATGATGGGGTGAATATCGCCGTCCGTTACCGTGTAGCACTTGTTCTCCTCTTTGCTAATCTTCTCCACCCTTGCCCAATCCAGCGTCTGGCCGTCGGGGAGTTGCAGACCAGCGGGGGTGAGCGCAAGCTCCACGTGGCTGCGGCCCAAATCAAGCGAAGTGCTGACCCGCATCTGCCCCGACTTGCGGGCGGCGAGGAGGGGGGTAGTTTGGTAGTGGGAGAGGATGGGGGGGAGGGGCATAGTGGGCGGTTTCTGCTAGGGGCTAGCGGTGATCGGGTCGGGCGGGAAGGTAGACTGGAAGTGCTGCTCCGCCTTCGCCCAGACCCTGACTTGATACAGGTAGTGGATAACCACGGAAAGCAGGAAGCAGATGATGCCCGCAATGGTGCAGGTGAGCAGTGGCAGGGCGAATACGAACTGTAGCAGCACCCCCACCAACACGCCCAGCAGCACGCTGTTCAGCACCGAGACCATCCCCGCGGTGGTGAGGAAGATGCCCCATGCCGAGGGGGCGACCACGGGGTCAATGATGCTCTGGCTGGCGGCGGGATGGTTGGAGGTGGCGCGGATGAAGTAGCGGTCAATATCGGAGGCAGCTTCCACATAATAATGGCGGATGCGGTTCATCCCTCGCCGATAGCCCACGTTCTGCACCGCTGTATCCAACACCTGCACGAAGGTGACGATGCCGAGGAAGATGAGCGAGGGGAACAGCACGAGGGCGAAGACGAAGAAAGCGATGCCCATCTGCGAAACTTGCCCGATGAAGGCGAGGGCCACCATCGTGCTGGACACACTGCTGAGGAACAGGCTGGCCCGACCGTTGCTCTCGAACACGGTTGCCGAGCTTGCCCCCTGCAAGGTGAAGTGTTCGGTGGTGAGGAACTGGGCCGCTTGACTGGCAGTATCGCCGCGGCCTTGCCCACCCTTATCGGTTTCGCTATCCGGCGTTTTGTCCATTAGCTAGCTCCTAAACGCGATGTGGCAATCACTACAAAGTTGAAAGCAGGTTCATACCTTGCGGCCTAACATCGGGGCGGCCTCGTGGGGGAACTTAGCCACCGAACGCTGCTCCAACCTGCGCCAACTGCTAGCCTCGTAGCGAATTAGCACCACGAGTATCACCCCGATTGACACCAGCAACTCCAAACCCAACGCCAGCGGGTCGCGGTATCCCCACGCCCAACTGAGCAGGTTGACCGCGATGCCACCCACCAAGCCAACCATCAGCGCAACCAGCCCGCTGCTGGTGTAGAAGCCGGTCCACCATGACCGCCGCTGCTGGCGGGGGTGAGGGGTAATCCCAATCGTGGTCGCCACCCCCGCGTAATCATCATGGGGCGATTGCACAAAGTGGTCGGCAGCTGTGGGTGAGATTTGCGCGTAGTAATGGCGGATGCGGTTCATCCCCCGGATGCAGACGAAGCTCTGTATCGAAAGCTCTACCAATCGGATATAACTGGCAAGCCCAATCATCATCACGATGACCAGCATGATAAACACAAAATAGTAGAACCCTTCGCCGGAGCCGGTCAACTGCGAGACAAACGATACCGATACCGCCGTGGCCGACAGCACGGTGAAGAACAAGCTGACCCGATTGTTCATCTCATCCACCGTCATGCCCAACGCCGCGGTTAGGGCATTTTGTTCGTTGCTGAGGACTTGCATCGTCTGCCCAATCTCATCTACACTCGGCCCGCGACCTTGCTGTTGGTCTGGTAGCGCATCGCTGGGCGGCTGGTCACGCTCGGTAGTCATCATTAGACATCTCTCCTACAGGTGGGGATTATATTAGCTTCTTACGCATCCGCTGATACAGGGGGCATAGTCTAGCTCTTGATAGAGGCTGGTGGCCCCCTGATTGAAGCTGAAGACGGTGAGTTCTAGCTCATCCAGCCCCTTGCTCTGCGTCCAACGCTCCGCCGCAGCCATCAAGGCGCGACCTACCCCGCTGCGCCGCGCCATCGGTAGCACCACTAGTTCCATCACATGAACATAGCGGCGCGGTATCAGCATCGGATAATCGGGCGATTGTTCCACATCCAACTGCAACAGGCCAACCACCTTGCCCTCGCTTTCGGCCACGTACAAAGCGGCATCTTCATTGGCAAGGGTCGCGGCCATATATTCTTGGGCGCAGGGCGGATTGGCAGCAGGCAGCAAGTAATCAGGCAAAAGGCGGGCGTGAAAGTTGTCTATTTCGGCATAGACTTCGCACAGCGCGTCATAATCTTCGAGTGTGGCCTCGCGAATGGTGAAGTTCATCTCTGCTCCCTAGACAGTGTTAGTTTACCACATCTGCCAAACGGGCGTGTTCCCGCGCGGCGTGTTCCAGCCTAATCTCGGCGCGGGGCTTGTACTGGATGGCGGTGGTGTAGTCGGTGGCCTCCACGTGGGCCTTGTTCCACTGCCGCAGCATCGCGCTGAAGCTGACCCCCGATTCGATATGGCCCCATGGCAGCGGTGCGCCCTCGTCATAAGCGTCCA
>JBBSEE010000433.1:0-3408 GCA_038239995.1 Chloroflexia bacterium
GCCGCCGGTGGCTATATTACAGGGTTGTGCCGCGTTGCCCAATGATGTGCCGCGAGATTTACTCGGTTGGGCGCGGGTTGATGATGCCCGCCCCCCATTTAGAGAGCGGAGAAGTTCCCCTACAGCAGAGGAAGTGGCTGTATCTGTAGCTGAAGTCTTCTCTAACCCAGCATTTATACCCATCACCCAAAGGAGAAATCAGCAGTGAAGCATCCTTCCCCTCGCCTCAGCCTCGGCGTGGCCCTCGTCAGCTTGTTCACCCTCGTGTTCAGCATCAGCATCACCTCGGCCTCGGCGGACAGCCGTTACTTTGCCACCACCGGCCATACCGTGACCCAACCCTTCCTCGACTATTGGGACGCGCATGGCGGCCTCGCCCAGCAGGGCTACCCCATCACCAACAACTTGCAAGAGGTGAACACCGCCGATTGCCTGCCCTACCGCACCCAATACTTTGAGCGCAGCCGCTTTGAGTTCCACCCAGAGAACAAAGACCCCCAGTACCAAGTGCTGCTCGGCCTGCTAGGCAAGGAAGCCTTCCTCGCCCGCTACCCCAGTGGTAAGGTCAACGCCAAGAGCGAGACCGTGCCGGGCAGGGGCAGCCAGTTCTTCGCCGCCACCGGCCACAGCGTGAGCGGGATGTTCCTCGATTATTGGAACACGCACGGCGGGCTGACGCAGCAGGGCTACCCGATTACCGATGCTTACTATGAGACCAACGCCGCCGACGGTAAGCCCTACATCACCCAATACTTCGAGCGGGCGCGGTTCGAGTATCACCCGGAGCAGAGCGACCCCCAGTATCAAGTGCTGCTCGGCCTCGTGGGTAAAGAAGTGTACGCCCTGCGCCACCCCAACGGCGGCAACGTCACGCCCTTGAACTGCCAGCCCAACCATCAACCTACCGCTACGCCCACCTCGGCCTTGCCCGGCCCCGCGCCGACCGGCGAGCCGACCCATCACCCCAACCCGACCGCGACCCTACCCGGCCCCCAGCCCACCAGCGAACCGACCCATCAGGGGCAAGCGACCAACACCCCCACCACGCCGCCGCTACCCACCAGCGAACCGACCCATCAGGGGCAGCCGACCAATACCCCCGGTCTGCCCACCCCGCTACCCACCGGCGTGCCCACCAATCAGCCGACCAACACCCTCGGCCTGCCCACCCCGCTACCCACCGGCGTGCCCACCCATGCGGCCAGCCCCACCCTACCACCGCCCCCACCCACCGGCCAGCCCACCAGCCAGCCCACCGCTACCGCTACGCCCCACTCCTTGCCCACCCCGAACCCGACCCCTTGACCCTAATTCGCTTTGCTATACGCAGCAAAAGGGGGCGGCTCATACTTGAGCCGCCCCCTCCCATTGATGACTAATCATAAAAATGTAAAACAAAATGGCTGTTTATCTATTGCATTTTAACAAAACTCATGATATAATGGCCCTGTACCACCGATTCTAGCACATAGACCTTTGGCTACAACCCGGAAGGAGAGAGAGATGAAGGCTTACCGAACTACCCCCCCCCCCCCACTACTACACTCCTCTAGTAATCGGGCTACTCCTCAGCCTGCTATCCACTAACGTGTCGGCACAAACGACTTCTTCACTTCCACAATCTCAACCTACCTCTCTTCCAGCCTCTCAACCAACCCCTCCTCTACCCTCTCAACCACAACATAGTTCCTCCCCACACAATGAACTTGACTGTTACGAGAACTTTGACGACGTTCAACCTAGTGACTATTTCTATGAAGCCCTCATGTACCTATATTGCAGAACAAACGTGCAGGGTTATTTTTCCTACCAGTTTGCCCCCTACGACTCGGTTACTCGCGCCCAGTTCGTCAAAGTAGCTGTGCTGAGTTTTGGCTGGCCTCTAAATCTAACAGGCGGCCCCCATTTTACAGATGTTCCGACAAACTATTACGCCTACTATTACATAGAGACCGCCTATAATAAGGGAATAATCAACGGGTATGATCCAAACACCTGTGCTTCAGTTAGCGTTCAGTATCCTTGCTTCCTCCCCGAAACCTATATATCACGTGGTCAGATGGCAAAGTTGGTTTCCCAGTCTAACTCCTATGCAGACACGGATGTTTCGACTCTAAATGACTTCTCCGATGTTCCTATAGGCTCTACGTTTCATGATTACATTGAACGCCTTTATGTTCACCATGTAACAACGGGGGCCAATTGTACACCTCGATGTTACCAGCCAAGTTTGAGTACAAGTCGCGCAGATATGACAGTATTCATATATAATGCTTTTAACCAACCTGCGGATGGTCGCTTCGCACGTTTTAGGCGTACAGATGCGGTAAAGTACGCTGATTATTGGACATCAAATGTGTATAACGGTACATGCAACCAACAATACCACTGCTACCTTAATGATTGTACAAATTATGCCTCACAAATCTTGGCCGCCGGACATTTTGGTCAAGTAAATGAGGGTGCCCACTCTCCATATTCTTGGTATTGGAATAGTGATGATGACCATTCTGACTCGTGGCCTTTGGCGAACGAGCTAGAACACCATTTTCAGGCTTATCCACCTCCTAATCATATGAGGGCACAAGTAATTAGTAATTACTTGGACCTAAAGAATGGTGACATAATACTATTTTTCGACCCAAACGCCCATTCTTATGACCATACGCGGGAGGCGGTGGGTTTCGGCATGAGTAAGGTTAGGGTCAACAATTGCTGTGTCCAAATACGCGATTTGCTAGCTGACCAGCATAGCACAAACCGCTACCTCGTTCCTTGGAGCGATGGATACGACCTAAGTGTTACACCCGTCGAGCTTTGGCATATAACTTACTAAAGATAGGTAATAAGGGGGGTAAAATGAAAGCCACAAACCTAATCACTACGGTGAGCGCGGTACTGGTTCTATCGGTGCTGCTAATCGGCTGTAACGCTACTACATCCAACCAACAAGCAGCTGTACAGAACTCTGGCGGCCAAGCGGGTAGTGCTGACCCTGACAAGCAGCCTCCCATGGTGGTAAACTGGCCTTCAGTAAACAATTCAGCTTCCGCCAGCTCTTCAGAAGTAGAAGCCATTAAAGCGACGCTGGTGCATATACATAATGTAGAAGCAAACGTTTCGCAGACTTTCGACCTCTCTAAGCTCTCGGATGTTTTTATAGACGACCCCAATGTTCCCCTACCTAAGCAACAGGCTGAGTTTGTGGAGCAGGTACGTCAAGCTCAGGGCGGGTCGGTCATGGATATGCTTAAGGGTAATGGGTATCTAACGCATATGAAAGCCTTTTACCTAAACTGGAAGCAAGGGGCAGAGGGCTGGGACCGAATTGAAGCCGCAGCAAAAGCGGCTGGTCGGCAGGTTACGCCCCAAGATATTAGCACTATTACCGGCACAGTAGGGAGTCCA
>JBBSEE010000434.1:0-3402 GCA_038239995.1 Chloroflexia bacterium
ATGCTGTTCACGGGAGACCGCCCCGATGTGCCGCGCCTGCTGACTGGGCTGGATGCGTTCTGCTGGCTGTCGCACGGCGAAGGGATGCCTCATGTTATCGCCGAAGCGGGGGCGGCTTGCCTGCCGGTGATTGCCACCCGCGACAATGGCTCCGTGGAGCAGATTAGCGATGGCGTGACCGGCCTGTTCGTGCCGCACCAGCAGCCCCAAGCAGTAGCAGCAGCGATGATGCGGCTGATTGATGACCCCGCCTTGCGCCGCCAACTGGGTGGCAACCTGCGGGCTAAAGTGGAGCGCGAGTACAGCGCGGCGGCAGTGACGCGGCGGTGGGAAGCGTTGTTCGATGAAGTTATCGCCGAGGGGGGAAGATGAAGCAGCACAACTGGCTATTCGGTTCATTGTTCATCGGCGGGTTCGAGTGTTCCACCCAGATGACCGCCGAGGGGCGGCGTTTGGATATGGTGGCCGCCACCCAGCACGACCAGTGCGCCGCCGAGGATTACCAACTGTGTCGCCGCATTGGGATGCGGGCGGTGCGCGAGGCGGCTCGCTGGCCGATGCTGGACGAGGGCGGCAAGCTACGGCTGGAGGAGGTGCGGCGGCTAGCGGTGCTAGGGCGACAGCGCGGCCTGACCCAGATTTGGGACTTGATGCACTACGGCTACCCTGACGACCTCGACCCCCTCGGCCCAGAGTTCACCGCCCGCTTCGCCGCCTATGCCAGCGCGGTGGCGCGGGTGGTACGCGCGGAGATGCGAGGGCCGACCTATTACACCCCCATCAACGAAATCTCCTACTACGCATGGGCGGGCGGGGAGGTGGGCTACATGGCTCCCTTCTGGCACGGGCGCGGCGGCGAACTGAAGCGGGCACTGGTGCGGGCGGCGATTGCCGCTATCAACGCCATCTGGGAGGTAGACCCCGAAGCGGTGATGGTCAACGTCGACCCGTTGGTGCGCCTACATCCCCCCAAGGGGCGGCCCGACTTGCAAGCCGAGGCCGACTTCTTCAACCATCAGGTGGTCACGGAGGGGTTCGACCTGCTGGCTGGGGTGCGCGAACCGCAGTTGGGGGGCAGCCGCGCCCACCTCGGCATCGTGGGGGTGAACTTCTACGCCGCCAATCAGTGGACTATCCCCACCCCAGAGCAGCCTCAACGCTTCCTCAAGCGCGACGACCCCAATTGGCTGCCGCTGCGTGATATGCTGGCCGAGCTAGCCGCCCGCTACGGTGGGCCAATCGTGATTGCCGAGACCGGCGCGTCCGGCGATGACCGCCCCCGCTGGCTGCGCTATCTCAGCAAAGAGGTGGCGGCGGCGGTGGCGCAGGGCGTGGATGTGCAGGGCATCTGCCTCTACCCTACTATCACCTCGCCCGACTGGGACGACCCCACCGCCTTCTTCGATGGCGGGGTGTTCGATGTGCAGCCCCAGCCCAACGGCAGCCTCGACCGCCTGCTGCATTACCCCACCGCCCGCGCCCTGCGTCACGGCCAGTTGCAGCTCGACCCCGCCAACGCCCTCACCCTCCCGCCCGCGCCGCCCTCGGTCAAAAATATGCCCGCCGTGCAGCTAGTCGCCCCCCTAGAGCAAGTCCGCTTCAAGGCGGACAACTTTTCGCATCAAACCCTGCTGGTGGGTGAGCAACTGAGCGTGGAGCTATACTGCTTCGCCCCCGGCGGCTTGCTCCCTCCCCATCGCCACCCCGACAACGAACAAGTCTGGAGCGTGCTTGAGGGGAGCGGGACAGCGTGGGTGGGCAAGCAACGCATCCGCCTGCACGCGGGCACTACCCTGCTCATTCCGGCGACCGTCTATCATTCGGTAAACAATAATGGCCGCGGCCCGCTGGTGATACAGCAGGTCACTGCCCCTAAGCTGTGGGATGCTCGCTTCGGCGCGGCTCACCCTTCGCTATTCCGCCGTGAGGAGCCTACACCATAACTTGTCCACAGCAGCCCGCATCCATCCACGAGGAAATCTACTTGTTTGTACGAACCATCTTCTATCGAATAGAGCAGGAGATGAATAGGCGGTACAGCACAAGGTAAGTTGATGGCACGCCGCTTGCATATATGCGGCTTGAAAGCAGGCGCATAGATATGGCTGGCGGTGAAACCCCCCAGCTTATTTGTTGCAGCAGAGGAGGTTAGCAGTGAGCATCGCGGTGTTGGATGAGCAGCCAATGGGGGGCATCGAGTTGGGGGCGAGGGGGGACTATGATTTGATTAGCCTAACCCACTTGCGTTGGGATTTCGTCTATCAGCGGCCCCAGCACCTCCTCAGCCGTGCCGCAGCGGAGCGGCGGGTTTATTACATCGAGGAGCCGACCTTTGGCGCAGCGCAGGAGGGGCTGGAGGTGACGCGGCACGAGGGCAACATGCGCGTGGTCGTCCCTCGCCTGCCGCACGGCCTGAGCGAAGCCGAGGCCGAACCGCGTATCGCCGCGCTGCTCGATGGGTTCATCGCCGCGCAGGGGATAGAGCGGTTTGTGTTGTGGTACTACACCCCGATGGCACTAGGCTTCACCAACCACTTGCGCCCGCTGGCAACGATTTACGATTGCATGGATGAGCTATCCGCCTTCAAGTTCGCCCCGCCCCAGTTGCACCAGCGCGAGGTGGAACTGTTCCAGCAGGCCAATCTGGTGTTCACCGGCGGGCAGAGCCTGTTTGAGGCCAAGCGTGACCGCCACCCCCGCGTCTATCGCTTCCCTAGCAGCGTGGATGTGGCCCACTTTGCCCAAGCGAAGGGGATAAGCCCCGAACCCGCCGACCAGCGCGATTTGCCCCACCCTCGGCTGGGCTTCTTCGGGGTGGTGGACGAGCGGATGGACCTCGACTTGCTGCGCGGCATCGCTGAACTGCGCCCCCACTGGCAAATCGTGATGATTGGCCCGGTGGTGAAGATTGACCCCGCCGACCGGCCCCAACTCCCCAACATCCACTGGCTGGGGGGGCGCGGCTACGACCAACTGCCCGCCTACATCGCGGGCTGGGAGGTGGCGATGCTGCCTTTCGCCCGCAACGAGTCCACCCGCTTCATTAGCCGGACCAAAACCCCGGAGTACCTAGCCGCGGGCAAGCCGGTGGTCTCCACCTCGATACGCGATGTGGTGCGCCCCTACAGCGAGTTGGGGCTGGTTCGCATCGCCGACACGCCGTCGCAGTTTGTCGCCGCTGCTGAAGCGGCGATGCTTGAAGATGCCACCGCCCGCCAGCGTCGGGTAGACGATTTCCTCAGCCAGATGTCTTGGGATAGCACATGGGCAGAGATGCACGCCCTGATTGACCAGCAGGTCGAGGGCGCATTGGCCGCGATTGGCTAGCAGGCAATCACGAGTAATTTAACAATCATCATAGCGCACTCATGTTCTATGCCGATGCTGCCATAGCGGGTGCAA
>JBBSEE010000435.1:0-3399 GCA_038239995.1 Chloroflexia bacterium
AGAGCGGCTGGCCTACGGTGGTGATGCGGTCGGTCATGCGGGGGGCAAGGTGGTGTTCGCCGCCTATGGCCTGCCCGGCGAACAGGCGCGGGTGGCCCTCAGCGAGGAGCGCAAGAGCTTCACGCGGGGGCGGGTGGTGGAAGTGCTAGCCAACCCTGCGCCAGAGCGCGTCACCCCTCGCTGCGAATACTTCGGCGCGTGCGGCGGTTGCCAGTGGCAGCATATGGATTACACGGCCCAAGCAGCGGCCAAGCGCGACATCCTTGCCGAGCAGCTACGACGCATCGGCGGGATTGACATCGAACCCTTGCCCACCGTCACCTCACCGGATGCGTGGAGCTATCGCAATGTCGCCCGCCTACAGGTGCGCTACCCTGCCGATGGTGGCCCCGCGATGATGGGCTACTTCCAGCGCGACAGCCACCGCATCGTGCCCATCGCCCACTGCTACATCGTCCACCCCCGTATCGTAGCCCTGCTCGAACCGCTGCAATGGCTGATACGCACCCTGCCCCGCGAGGCCCTCAGCGCGATTACGGTGCGGGCCGCGTTCGCCGACGATGCCACCTACCTGCTGCTGCATCAGGGTGACGTGCGGGTCAACGGCAGCGATGTGCGGCGGCTGCTGGCGGCATGGATTAAGGAGCAGGATTTGGCCGCGCAGTTCGGGGTGCGCGGCATTGCCAGCGTCACCCCACCGCCGCGCCCCCCCCGCCGCAGCCACCAGCCCACCCCTACGGTGGTGGCCCCCGGCGATGTGGGCGGCGAGGCGGGCGAGATTATCAGCCCAGAGACCACCGCGCAAGTGATGTGGGGCGACCCCCTGTTCGGCGAGACGGTGGGGGGGCAGCTATATCGCTTCCCTGCCGCCAGCTTCTTTCAAGTGAACAGCGGTGGTGCCGGGGCATTGGCCGAGGTGGTCAGGCAGGCGGTGGCGGGGCAAGCGGGGGTGAAGACCGTGTTGGACCTGTACAGCGGGGTGGGGCTATTCTCCCTGCACCTACTGGCCGCAGGCACGGTCAGCCGCGCGGTGGGCATCGAGGTGCAGAATGAAGCGGTACGGGCGGCACGGGTCAACGCCGAGGCGATGGGCCGCATCCCCGCCGCCGAGTTCTATAGCGGACGGGTGGAGCAGATACTACCGGAGATGCTGGCCGACGGCTTGCGGGCAGAGGTGGCGATTGTTGACCCCCCCCGCGCGGGCTTGTCACCGGCAGTCATCGAGGGGGTCATCGCCGCCGCCCCCACCCGCCTCGTCTATGTCTCCTGCGACCCCAGCACCCTCGCCCGCGACCTGAAGGCGATGTCCGCGCACTATCAGTTGGTCAGCACCCAAGCAGTAGACCTGTTCCCCCAGACCTACCACATCGAGAGCGTCAGCGTGTTGCAGCAGATTGAGGCCAGCCAGTCGGTAGATTAGAGGATAGGTCGGGGGTTGGCTATGGGCGATTAGCAACCTTGCGGGCGGGCGTTACTACCACTAGCCGGAGGGAGAGCCGCCGGGGAGCAGTGGTCAAGGGGTTGCTGGCGGGGTGCTAGTCAGCGATTGGCACTGTTTGCAACCACTCTGAACTCTTACTGCCCAACCCCCAACTTGACGCTTTCGCCAAATCGCGCTAAAATTACATCACATCTCAGAACGTCGGTAATCCCCCTTAGCCTTATGGGCGTGTCGAGGAAGTGCGCCCCTAAGTTGAATTGGAGGCGGCCATTCCTCCCGCGCTGCTAGCGGCTACATGGCCGATTGTGCATGGATAGTTTTGCTGCCCGTTCAATCTTGACGGTGGGCAACCGTCAATACGAAATCTACCGCCTCGATGCCCTCGCTGCCGCCGGTTTCGACCTCGCGCGGCTACCTTTTTCGCTGCGTATCCTGCTAGAGAACCTGCTCCGCACCGAAGACGGGGTGGCCGTCACCGCTGACGACATTCGCTCACTTGCAAAGTGGGAGCCGAAGGCGATACCAGACCGCGAAATCGCCTTCACCCCCGCCCGCGTGCTGCTCCAAGACTTCACCGGCGTGCCCTCCATCGTGGACCTTGCCGCGATGCGCGATGCCATGGCCGCATTGGGCGGCGACCCCACCCGCATCAACCCCTTGCAGCCGGTCGAATTGGTGATTGACCACTCGGTGCAGGTGGACGCTTACGGTTCGGCGGGGGCGATGGCGATAAACTCGGAGCTTGAGTTCGAGCGCAACCGCGAACGCTACGCCTTCTTGCGCTGGGGGCAGATGGCCTTCAAGAACTTCAAAGTAGTGCCGCCCGAAACCGGCATCGTGCATCAGGTCAACCTAGAGTACCTCGCGCGAGTGGTGTTCGCCAATATGGCGACCAGCGGCCTGCCCCAAGCCTACCCCGACACGCTGGTGGGCACCGACTCGCACACCACCATGATTAACGGCCTCGGCGTGCTAGGCTGGGGGGTGGGTGGCATCGAGGCCGAGGCCGCGATGCTGGGACAGCCAGTCTCCATGCTCATCCCCCAAGTGGTCGGTTTCCGATTGGAAGGCCAAATGCCAGAAGGGGCGACCGCCACCGACCTCGTGCTGACCGTGACCGAGATGCTGCGGGCCAAGGGGGTAGTCGGCAAGTTCGTGGAGTTCTACGGCCCCGGCCTGCCCACTCTGCCCATCGCTGACCGTGCCACGATTGCGAACATGGCCCCAGAGTACGGCGCGACTTGCGGTATCTTCCCCGTAGACGCGGAGACGCTACGATACCTGCGCCTGAGCGGGCGTTCCGAGGAACAAGTTGCGCTGGTGGAAGCCTATTGCAGCACGCAGGGGCTGTTCCACACCCCCGCGTCCACGGAGGCGGTATATTCAGACAGCCTCACCCTCGACCTCAGCAGCGTGGTGCCCAGCGTGGCCGGGCCGAAGCGACCCCAAGACCGCGTCAACCTGACCGATGCGGGCCGCTCGTTCCGCGATGCAGTGCAGATGATCCTCAACCCCGGCGGCCCTAAGAACCCCCCCACCCAAGTCGCCCGCTTCGTGGGTGAGGGCGGCGGCCAGACTGCGGTGCTGCCAGAGCAGGTTGAAGCCACCCCCACTGCGGTAAAGGTGATGCTGGAGAGTGGCGAACATACGCTGGACCATGGCTCCATCGTCATCGCCGCGATTACCAGTTGCACCAACACCTCCAACCCCTCGGTGATGGTGGCGGCGGGGCTGCTGGCGAAGAAGGCGGTGGAGTTGGGTCTGGATACCAAGCCGTGGGTGAAAACCTCGCTCGCCCCCGGCTCCAAGGTCGTGACCGCCTACCTCGACCACGCGGGGCTGACCCCTTATCTGGACGAACTGCGCTTCAACACGGTGGGCTACGGCTGCACCACCTGCATCGGCAACTCCGGCCCGCTGCCGGTGGAAATATCGTCGGCAATCGAAGAGGGCAAGCT
>JBBSEE010000436.1:0-3397 GCA_038239995.1 Chloroflexia bacterium
CCCCCCCTCCCACACCTAATTTACGAACCAACAAAAAATATGCGCACCCCGGGGGGGGTGTGGGGGGTGGACCCCCAGCTGGTGAAGGGGCGTACCCCCAATCGGAAGCTAATCCCCTGTCCGCGCCGTCGCTCCGATGCGCTGCTCTGCGGGTCAGCTTCTGGGGGTCCACCCCCCAGACCCCCGCGCCGCTCCCTTGCGATAAGTTTGTACGAAACTTAGGTACGACACAGTTGCCTGTCACGATGAGCGATGATGTGCTTCGGCTGGGCGAGTGCAACCCGCCCCTACGTCATGGTTGCCAGTTGCGATGAGCATCGGTGCGCTTCAGCAGGGCGCGATAAATCTGCGCCCCTACATCCATCATCCACCATTTACCATTTACCATTCATCACTCATCACTCATCACTAAGTATAGGCTTGACAGTCGCCGCTGCCGCCGCTTACAATAGCCGACGATGAACGTTCGCTCCCGCCGTTTGCTCGCTATCATAGCCGCGATTATCGCCGCCGCGTTGCTGGTCGCCCTCGCCCTGCGGGTGGTAGACCGCGCCTCGGACGTGACATGGTGGCTGAATTACCCCTACCCCCGTGAAGGCTCGGAGGGGCTGACCATGTACGAGGCGTGGCTGGCCCGCAGTGGGGAGAACATCTACGCCCCGCCCACTGCTGCCCGCTTCATCTCTGCCCCCTACCCCCCGCTCTACTATTACTTCAGCGGCGCGTTGCTCGACCCCGCCAACCCCGGCTTCCCGCCGGGCCGCTGGCTATCGCTGTTCGCCGCCCTCGCCGCCGCCCTGATTGCTGGCCTACTCGCTGCTGTCGGGCTGGACGATAAAGCCCGCCCATCAAGTCAGCAGGGCGTGATTTATCATGCCCCTACGGATACTAATCCCCCCCCAACTCAAAACTCAAAACTCAAAACTCAAAACTATCTTACCGCGATGGTCGCCGCCCTGCTGTTCGCCACCAGCTATCCGAACCTGATATGGGCGGCCCGCTTTCGCGCCGATATGTTGGCCCTTGCGCTGATGGCAGGGGGGTTGTTGGCGGTGCAACTGCGGCCACGCGGGTGGGGGGCATGGGTGGGGGCGGGGTTGTTCGCTCTCGCCTTCTTCACCAAGCAGACTGCCCTTGCCGGGCCGCTGGCCGCCGCGCTCTATCTGCTGCTGCTGGGCTGGCAGACGCGGCGGGGGCGGGAGGGGCGGGGGGTCAGCTTGCGCGGGGCATGGCTCTGGATGGCGGGACTGGCGGCCCTCTGTATCCTGCCCACCCTGCTCTTCACCGCTCTCAGCGGTGGGGGCTACTGGGCCAAGCTGGTCACTTATCACAATCTGCCCTTCTCCCCCCGCACCCTCAGCAGCCTGCTGGCCGCGCTAGGGGAGAACCACTGGCCGCTGGTCATCCTTGCCGCCGCCTACCTCGTGCTGGTGATAGCGCGGCTGCGACAAGGGTATACTCCCACTATCGTCGCCCCCTATCTCATCGCAGCCGCCCTGCTGCTGCCCACTGGGGGAGTGGTGGGGGCGGATAGCAATCACCTGCTGGCGGTCTGCCTCGCGCTGGTGGTCGCCAGTGGGCAACTGGTCGGCTACATCATGGCGGCGATTAGGGAGGGGGTGGGGGGTTCACGGCCCTATCTGGCGGGTATCGCAATCTGCCTCGCCCTTGCCCTCTACCTGCTCGCCAGCGGGCAAGCGGCGGGCTGGTACGGCCTCGACCTGCGCCGCCCCAGCGACCAGCAGCAGGCCCAGCTAGGGCGCATCATCAACAACGTGCGCCAGAACCCCGGCCCCGCCTTCCTCAGCGACGAGGTGGGGCTACTGGTATTGGCCGGTAAGCGGCCCGCTTACGATGACCTGTTCGACCTCACCGCTCTCGCCAACGCTGGCCGCTGGGACCAGTCCGCGTTGCTGCAACAGGTGCGCGACGGCAAGTTTGGCATCATCCTGCTGCACAACCCAGTAGCCGAGTTGCGCGGCGACATCCTCACCGACCAGATGCGCCAAGCCATCACCGCGCGTTACAAGCTGCTGTTCGCGGATATTTGGTATACTTATGTGCCTAAGTAATCGGAAGTTGGGGTAATTTGCCTCATAAAGCATAGAATTGCTTGCACCAATGGGTTAGAATTGGGTGCATATACACGATGAAAGGAAACCCGATATAATGATGAATACTAGTGAAGCCGCACCGCCGGTTGACCAAGCGGCCCTCGATGCGAAGTATCAGCAGTTGCAAGCGCGGTTGGGGGAGATGGGTAGCGTGCTGGTCGCCTTCAGCGGGGGAGTGGACAGCACCCTGCTGCTGCGCGTCGCTCACGACATGCTGGGCGACAAGGCCATTGCCGCGGTTGCGCTCAGTCCTAGCTATCCGAAGGAGGAGTATGACGATGCCAAGCGGCTGGCCGCGCTGATGGGGGTGGAGCTAATCACGATTAAGACCGAGGAGGTATCGCACCCCAGCTACGCGGCCAACGATGCCAACCGCTGCTACTATTGCAAGGATGAGCTATTCGGTAAGCTGGAGCCATTGGCCCGCCAACGCGGTATCCCGCACATCGCTTACGGGGCGAACGTGGATGATGCCGCCGAGCATCGCCCCGGCGCACAAGCCGCCACCGAATATGGGGTGTCTGCCCCGCTGTACGAGGTGGGGATGACGAAAGATGAAATCCGCGCCCTCTGCTATCAACTGGGTTTGCCCAACTGGAACAAGCCATCGTTCGCCTGTCTATCCTCGCGCATCCCCTACGGCACGCCAGTGACGGTGGAGGCGTTGGGGCGCATCGGGGCGGCGGAGCGGTTTCTGCGCCGCGAAATCGGGGTGCGTCAAGTGCGCGTCCGCGACCACAGTGGGAACGGGGGCGAGCGGGTCGCCCGCATCGAAGTGGAGGCCACCTGCCTGCCCCTACTGGTGCAAGAGGCGAACCGCACCCGCATCGCCCAGCGTCTGCACGAACTTGGCTACACCTATGTCACCCTCGACCTCGAAGGCTACCGCAGCGGCAGCCTCAACGCGGTGCTGCCCCTTGCCCTCGCTAACGCCCCGAAATAGCGTAATGGACTTTGATGTGCCACAAAGGCAAGCTAGCGGACTTGAAAACGGACCAGCGGACAGCATTCGTTGGGGTGGCAGATAAAGTTCCGATGCACGTTGATGCGCGTCAGCATGGCGTGATAAATCACGCCCCTACGTCAGTCGTAGTTTCCGCTGCTCCGCTGAACCTAATCCGTTGGCTGGTCCGTAGTTGCGATGGGCGTTGATGCGCGTCACCATTCTCCCCCACCAACCTCCCCCGCTGGGGGAGGCTATTAGCGGCTCACCATTCTCCCCCACCAACCTCCCCCGCTGGGGGAGGCTATTAGCGGCTCACCATTCTCCCCCACCAACCTCC
>JBBSEE010000437.1:0-3396 GCA_038239995.1 Chloroflexia bacterium
CGCGCCGGTCGCCCCCACGATTGCCACGCTGCTGCCCCCCTTCACCTTGAAGCTGAGGTCACGCAGCACCGGCTCGTCGGGCACATACTCGAAGTTGACGTGGCGAAACTCGATGTCGCCCACGATGTGGCCGGGCAACGGTTGGGGGTCGGGGGGGTCAATCACGGTGGGGGCAGTGTCCAGCAGCATGAAGATGCGTTCGCTGGCCGCCATCGCTGCCTGCAAGGTGTTGTACTTCTCGGCAATGTCGCGGATAGGCTGGAAGGCGCGTTCGGTGTACTGGAAGAAGCTGACCAGTAGACCAAGCGTGACCACACTGCCACCAATCACCGTGCCGCTCAACACTTGCCCGCTGCCGAACCAGAGCAGCAGCGCAGTGGTCGTGCTGGTGAGCAGCCCGACGAGGGGGAAGAACATGGCAAAGGCGAACCCGCCCTGTAGGTTGGCGCGATAGTAATCCTTGTTCAGGGCGTTGAACTTGTCGAACTGGCGTTGCTCCTGATTGAACAACTGCTCCACGGTCATGCCGCTGATGTTCTCCTGCAAGAAGCCGTTGATACGCCCCAAGCTGATGCGGGTGGCACGGTAGGAAACGCGCATCACCTTCTGGAAGCCGAAGGCAATCGCCACCATGAATGGCAACGACAGCAGAGTAATTAGGGCCAGCACCCAGTTGAGGAAGAAGAGCAGCACCACGATGAACACTAGCACGCTGAAGTCGCCGAGGATGGTGACGAAGCCTTGCGACAGCATTTCGTTGAGGGCATCTACATCGTTGGTCAGGCGGCTCATCAGCTTGCCCACCGGGGTGCGGTCGAAGTAGCGTAGCGACTGGTACTGGAGGTGGGTGAATATCTCCAGCCGCAGGTCGTACATTACCCGTTGCCCCACCCACTGCATCAGGTAGGTCTGCCCATAGCGGAGTGCGAAGCTGGCAACGAGGGCGATAATGTACAGAACCAGCACCTGCCACAGCGCATCCAGCTTGCCGGGGGTGATGTAGTCGTCAATCGCCACCTTGGTCAGGTAAGGCGGCACGATGTCGGCGATGCTCACCCCGATGATGAGGGCAAAGGCGACCGCCACCCGCCCCTTGTAGGGGGCAAGATAGTGCATCAGCCGACTCATCAGGTGGGGGTCATACGCCTTGCCCAACGCTTCATCTTCGTGGAAGGTTGCGGACATCGATTGCCTCCGGGGCTTCTCTACTGTCCCTCCCCGCTGGGGAGGGCGGGGGAGGGGTCAGGGTTGTGGATTACAGGCTGGTATGGGGGGCTATTTTGAGTGAGTTACCGCAGGCCATTATACCAAAATCCAACCTGCTTGTGCAGGGACTTTGGTAGTATATGAGGGTAATGATGAGGTTGGAGAGGAGGGGGTTGGTAGGTTTTTGTTATCCCCGCAGGGTAGCAATCAGTCGCTTGGGGTGCAGCAACAGGTCGAGCGCGGTGGTGATGTTGGGGGCAACGAGGTCGGCGTTCTCCATCGCTTCGTTCGCCAACCCTTCTGGCCCTAGCACCGCGATACCGAGGGCGGCAAGGTAGAGCATCCCGCCGTCGTTCGCGCCGTTGCCAATTGCCACCACACAATGTGAACCCAGCCTGCTGACGTAGGTGGACTTCTGCTCCGCGCCGGTGTACTGCTGGTTGAGCCGATGTAGCTCCACGCCTAGTTGGTCGGCCACCATCTGCGCCGTACCCAGTGTGTCGGCACTGAGCAGGACAATGTGTATCTGGTCGGCTAGCTGCTTGAGGCGAACATCCACCCCCGCGATAAGCACCCCATCAAGGGTGAGCGTGCCGTTGATGTCCAGCACCAGGTGTTCGAGCCGCAGCGTCTTCCAGTTGGGTATCTCTATCTCAATCATCGCTGCTCCTACTTCTTGGCCGCCAGCAGGTGACGGTAGCGGGCGATACCTTTGTATGGGGGCAGATTAGCGGCGGCGGCTTCAAGCTCCATCAGTGCGTCAAAGAAACCGGGTTCATACTTGCGCTGGTCATTGACGAGGTAATCGTTGAAGATGCGGACCCCGTAATCGGCGAGTAGGTACAGGCCTGCCCTCTTGGCCTCGGTATTCATCTCATCAGGGTCGAAGGTGCGGATGCTAGCATCGAAGCCATTGGCAGTGGTGGCGTGACAGGGCAAGGCTTCTAGGGCGGCCTTGGGGTTGGACTCACGGATGACGAGGTGGGCGGCCTCGGCGTAGCAGTTGTGGTAGGCGAGCGACAGCACCCCATCCTTTTTCAGCACGCGGCTCATCTCGGCAAACAAGTGGCGATAGTCGCTGATGTATTCCAGCACATAGTGGCAAAGCACCACGTTGTAGGAATCGGTGCGATAGCCGGGCAGGGCGGTGGTCAGGTCGGCGCGATTGATCCGCACCCGCTCTTCCAGCCCCTCAGTCGAGATGTTGCGGCGGGCAATATCCAGCATCCCGTCGGCGAAGTCCACCAGTTCGACGTAGCAGCCGCGCCGCGCCAACTCGATAGCATAGAAGCCGCTGCCGCCGCCCGCATCCAGCACCCGGATGGTCTTGCCGGTCGGCATATGGCGAAGCAGGTTCGCCAGCCCCAGTCGGTCGCGCATCACGCCCCAAGGCTCGTTGCTCGCCTGCTCGTAGTCCTGCGCCCGTGTGTTAAAGTTGCCTCGCATAAACTCAAGCGTGTTGCTGATGTTCGTTGCGGTCATGTGGTCGCTCCCTTCGCTTGATTGCGTACTCGCTGCACGGCCCAGCCCAACCGTCGCGCCCTTAGCCGTAGCCCCAACCGGGGGGTAAACTTCATCAACGTTGCTTCTAGCTTTCGCATCGTCTCCCGCCCCAGCAGACGACTGGTATTTCTATATACGCGCCATTGGACTGTATTCTTCACGGCGGCCAGATAATCCAGCCCCCACAGCCCCACCCGCCGCCAGCCCAGCGTTCGCACCGCCAGCAAGAAGATGTGGGGATAGACGCGGGCGGTGTGTAGGGTGATGCGGGTAAAGTCGCCCAGCGTGGCGGTGTCTTGGAAGAAGCGGCGGCTGATGTCGGGGCCGAGGTCGTTCAACACCCCACAAAACACGTTCATGATTTGATTTACCTCATTGCTCTGTTGGTGGTTCATCCCCCAGCGCGAGGGGGACATGAAGCGGCTGAACACCCACATCATGCTCAGGTTCTGCTGATGCGCCCCAATTCGGGTGAGGCTGCGCCCATCCAGCAAGTTGTGACGGAGGGCGAGGTCTAGCAGGGCGTTGATGCGACCGAGGTTACGCACGTGGCTGCCGAAGCCGCAGAAGGTGAGGGGCGATTGCTGCGCCGCCGCGTCGCCAATGCTGATGATGCGGTCAGTCGCCCCCGTGCCTTGCCGCTGCCCGATACCTTCGCGGTGGCGGGCGGGGATGAAACCGTACACC
>JBBSEE010000438.1:0-3395 GCA_038239995.1 Chloroflexia bacterium
GCCATGATTGCCCCCGTGCCGTAAGTCATCAGCACATAATCGGCAATCCAGACCGGAATCTGCTCACCGTTGACCGGGTTGATGGCATAGCCGCCGGTGAACACCCCACTCTTCTCCTTGGAGGTGGACAGTCGCTCGATTTCGTTCTCCATGCTGGCTTGCAGCTTGTAGGCGGCCACCTCGTCGCGGTGGTCGGCGGTGGTCAGGGTGTCAACCAGCGGGTGTTCTGGGGCCAGCACCATGAAGGTCGCCCCCCACAGAGTATCGGGGCGGGTGGTGAATACCTTTATCCTGTCCTCACTGCCCGCGATAGCGAAGTCCACCTCCGCCCCCTCGCTGCGCCCAATCCAGTTGCGCTGCATGGTGACAACCCGCTCCGGCCACTCGGACAGCTTATCCAAATCGTCCAGTAGGCGGTCGGCGTAGGCGGTAATCTTGAAGAACCACTGCTCCAAGTCGCGGCGTATCACCGGCGTGCCACATCGTTCGCAGCGGCCATCCACCACCTGCTCGTTAGCCAGCACGGTCTCGTCCTTCGGGCACCAATTGACCGGGGCCTTGCGCTTGTAGGCCAGTCCGCGCTGGTACAGTTGGATGAAGAACCACTGTGTCCACTTATAGTAGTCGGGGCTAGAGGAGTTGACCTCGCGCCGCCAGTCGAACATCGCCCCCATCTTCTCGAACTGCCGCTTCATCGCGGCGATATTCTGGGGATTGCGAATCGCGGGGTGAACACCATCCTTAATCGCGGCGTTCTCGGCGGGCAGGCCAAACGCATCCCAACCCATAGCGGACAGCACCCGTTCGCCACGCATGGTATGGTAACGCACCAGCACATCGCCAATCGTGTAGTTACGCATATGGCCCATGTGCAGGTCGCCGCTGGGGTAGGGGAACATGGACATGGTGAAGAACTTGGGGGGGGCGGACGCGGGGTCGGCCAGTTCCCCCGGCGTGGGGTCGGGCGCAAAGTAAATCTCCTGCGCTTGCCACCACTGTTGCCAGCGCGGTTCAATCTCCTGCGGGTTGTACTTGCCTTCCATGATAGTTGCTCCTTGTGCGAAAATTAGAAGGTAGAAGGTAGAATGAGAGTTAGCGTAGCTTTTCTGGATTGGAGGCGTATAGCTCGGCGTAGCCGCAACCATCACAGACTTGTGCGCGTGCTTCAGACCTTGTGTTACTCCACGTTATACCTCTAAGCCTAGCGAACACTCTGAAGCCCTGCAGAAAGCGACGAGCAAGCATCTCGCCCCCACACTTGGGGCAGGCTTGCGCCTTGGGGTCATCCTTCGGTTGGTCAGTCATTTCGCACCTCCGCCGAATCGTTTGTAAGGCATCAGAGCTTTGACGTTAGTGGCGCGTAGTTCGGTGTAGCCGCAGTTCTCGCACACTAGCGGTACGACCGGGGATGTGCGTCCATCCAGCATCCCCTTGTCAAGCGGCTCAAGGCTAAACTGGTCATACAGGAAAAAACGATAGCTCTTGTTCGCCTTAATTCGGCAGCGGAACATCGCCCCCCACAACGCAGGCAGGTGATTGCCTGCTGGTCATCCTTCGGTTGGTCAGTCACTGTATATCTTCCTTTCTACTGTTAGCGGCTACCCTTGGGGCGGAGCGCAGCGGGGAAGCGGGCGTATATCTCAAGGAAGCCGCATACCCCGCAGCCCATACCTCGCACCCCCGATGACCTCGTATCGAACAATCCTTTATCCGCTGGCTCAACCCGAAGTTCGTAATGAATGTTTAGCCTACACGGAAACATCACCCCGCCGCACTGCGGGCAGCGTTTGATGCGCTGGTCGCCCTTGACCGCATCATCCAAGTCGCTGGCTTCGACCTTTAGCTGCTCACTAGTTTGCGGCTCATCCTTCGGTTGGTCGGTCATCACGCATTTCCTTTTCTCCTAATTCCCCCGGTCACTAGCTTCCGCAAGTTCTTTCTACGTTCAGAGACGGCGATTATTGCGGCTTAGGCTTTAGCTGACTAAGGTCTTGAGCATAAAGCTCGGTATAACCACAATTCTCGCAGACTAGCGCATATGAGCCTGTACCGCGAGTGTCAAAGCGTCCCTTCCTATCAAGAGGGAACAGCCAAAAGTTACTTGTCGAGACGCGGCTGAACGTAACACATTCTAGCATCAGGCCAAAGCACTTGGGGCAGGCGACCGCCTTTGGTTCCGCCTCATCAGCTGGCGGGGGCGGGCTTCCCATCATCGTCATCTTGATTTTGTGTTTCATCCTAGATTACCTTTGTCCCTCTAGCTCCTCCGGCTTCTCGGCGTAGAACTCGACGAAGCCGCAGGTGCGACAGACCATTGCGGATAGGCCCGACCAGTGTAGCCCGATAATCCCGCTATCCGCTGGCATGAGGTGGGCGGTAGCGTCGCCGTAGCGCGGCACTTTCGCCTCAATTTGTTCGCCACCGCACTTGGGGCAAGCACTCGTCGAGTGTGCAAGTGCCGACCAGTTAGGTTGCTGATACATGATAGACCTCCTTTTTGATAGGCTTATGCTTAGGTTATGCAGGTTTGCCATATCAAGTACGCAGCCGATGCGCCAAAGGTTGCTGCTGTTCGTGGGCAACAAAAAACCCTCCGCGCCCTGTCCCACGTAAACAGGGGCGAAAGGTTAGACCCTCCGTCGGTACCACCCTAGTTGATGCCGCCCGCCCTCTGCCCCATGACAGAGCGACGCACATCCGCTCAAGTGCGCGATAACGAGCGCAAGTTCGGCGCGGTTACTGACTCTTTCACCGCTGCGGCTCCCAAGCGAGTTCAGCCTTCTGCGCCTTGCGGCGGACACTCTGCGGTTGCCTTGCACCAACCGGCAACTCTCTGGGGTAGAGTGATGACTTACTACTCTTGTTCAACGCCTAGTATTCTGATGTGCCAACCCGCCGATAGTGGCGAGTTGGTGGCAAATAATCGGGTGGAGACGAAGGGATTTGAACCCTTGACCCCCACACTGCCAGTGTGGTGCTCTCCCGCTGAGCTACGCCCCCGTTGCAACCGTTATTTTACCAAAAACCGCGACAAATTGCAAGCCCCGCGCGGGCGATCTTGCGGCTAGTGTTGGCACGCCTCTTGCCATTGCCTTCTTAAGGGCAGCGGCGATAACAATCTGAGCCAACGCACGTTATTTATAATAGAAACCGTACCTAACCTATAGCGGCGCGTTGATGTGCGCCTAGTAGCAAAGAGAGCGAGATGATGTTGCAAACCCAGATAAATACGGCGCAGGCTAACCAAAAAGAGGCGGATAATGAGATTATCGTGCCGGGTAGCCGCCTCAGCGTGCAACGAATAGCGATGTACACCGCTGTGGTTGCCGCCACCCTAGCTGGCCTGTTCCTGCTCTATCTCTTGATGAATTTGATAGTGCTGCTGCTGTTCTGCA
>JBBSEE010000439.1:0-3382 GCA_038239995.1 Chloroflexia bacterium
ACTGCGCTATTCCCCGAAGGGCCGATTGCCGAACACGTTGCCCAGCATGGCGATGGGGTACGCGACATCGCCTTCCAAGTCCCCGATGCGGTCAGTGCCTATCATACCGCGCTGGAACATGGCGCATCGGGGGAGATGGAGCCGACCGAGTTCACCGACGAGCATGGCAAGCTCATCCGCGCCGCGATACGGGCATATGGTGACACCATTCACAGCATCATCCAGCGCGACGGCTATACTGGCACCTTCATGCCCGGCTTCCAGCCCGCGCAGAACAGCTTCGAGGTGCGACCCACTGGCATCAAGGCGGTTGACCATATGGTTGCCAACGTCGAACTGGGCAAGATGAACGAGTGGGTGGACTTCTACGCCAACACCCTCGGCTTCCACAACACCATCCACTTCGATGATAAGACCATCACCACCGAATACAGCGCGTTGATGAGCAAGGTAATGGAGAACGGCAACGGGCGGGTCAAGTTCCCCATCAACGAGCCAGCCTCGGGCCGCAAGAAGAGCCAGATACAAGAGTACCTCGACTACTACCTCGGCCCCGGCGTGCAGCACATCGCCCTTGCCACCGCCGACATCGTGGCTACCGTGCGCGAGATGCAGAGTCGCGGGGTAGAGTTTATGTCCACCCCGCATACCTACTATCAGGATTTGCCCCAGCGCATCGGCGAGATTAAAGAGGACTATCGCATCCTAGAGGAACTCGGCATCCTCGCCGACCGCGACGATGAGGGCTACCTGCTGCAAATCTTCACTCGCCCGGTGGAAGACCGCCCCACCGTGTTCTATGAAATCATCGAGCGGCACGGGGCGCGGGGCTTCGGGGCGGGCAACTTCAAGGCCCTGTTCGAGGCCATCGAGCGTGAGCAGGAGAAGCGCGGGAATCTTTAATGCGACTAGTTAGCTACACCGTCAATCGGGAGGGGGCGTTCGGGCCGCAGGGTAAGCTGGGGGCGTTGGTGGAGATTGCCGATGAGCAACGCCTCGTCCCCATCGCCCGCCTGCACGACTGGGCGAACCGTAACCTCGACCCTGCGGAGTTGCGGGCGCGGGGTATCGCCGCCTATGCCCCCGCTGAGACGATGCTGGACTTGCTAGACCGCGGCTATGGCGTGACCATGATGGGAGAGCCTGACCTCATCCCCGACTTCGACCCCCTCGCCGAGGTTCGCGCCCTGCTCACGATGCTGACCAATATCGCGGCGCGGGATGCGACCCTCGCCCGCCAATTGACCATCGTGCCGGACTTCGTGCTACTGCTTGCCCCCTTGCCCCGCCCTCGCAGCGTGCGCGACTTCTACGCTTTCGAGCAACACGTGCGAACCGCCCGCGCCCAACGGGGACAGGAGGTCGCGCCGGAGTGGTATCAGTTGCCCGTCTTCTACTTCTCCAACCACAACGCGGTGATTGGCCCAGAGCAGGCGGTGCAGCGGCCACAGGGCAGCGATGAGCTTGATTATGAGCTAGAGGTCGCCTGCGTGATCGGCAGGCCGGGGCGGGACATCAGCCCCGACGAGGCGGAACGGTATATCGCCGGTTACACGGTGATGAACGATTGGAGTGCCCGCGACTTGCAGCGGGTGGAGATGCGGGTCGGCCTCGGCCCCGCTAAAGGCAAGGACTTCGCCACCAGCCTCGGCCCCGCGCTGGTCACGCCCGACGAGTTGGCCGCGCACCGGCTGGGCACTAGCGGTTACGACCTTGCGATGAGCGCACGGGTCAACGGTGAGGTGCTAAGTCGCGGCAACCTACGCGACATCTACTACAACTTCGCCCAGCTAGTCGCCCAAGCCAGCCGCGATGCGTGGCTCTACCCCGGCGATGTGATTGGCAGCGGCACGGTGGGCAGCGGCTGCTTGCTGGAATTGACCGCTGGCAAAGGCCCCTACCTGCACAGCGGCGATGCGGTCGAGCTTGAGGTCGAGGGGCTAGGCGTGTTGCGGAACACGGTGGCCTGAACGCATCAATACTAGGTGTAAGCTATGTCATCACCATCTACAATCTACAATCTGCAATCTACAATCGGTATCACTATCCGCCCCGCCCACCCCAATGAGGCGGCGGCGATTAGCGTACTAGTGATGCGCTCTAAGGCGCACTGGGGCTACGATGCCGAGTTCCTTGCCTCGTGCCGCCCCGGCCTGACGGTTTCGCCTGCTTATCTTGTCACCCATCCCGCCTACGTCGCGGCGCAGGATGGCAGCATCGTCGGCTTCTATAGCCTCGATGAGGATATGGTGGGGCAGCAGGTCGCATTGGATTTCCTGTTCATCGCCCCCGAAGCAATTGGGCGCGGGGTGGGGCAACTGGTGTGGCAGCACGCGGTAGAGGAAGCGCGGCGGCGCGGCTATCACTGGATGAGCATCGTGGCCGACCCCAACGCTGAGGGTTTCTATCGCAAGATGGGTGCGGTCACGGTGGGCAGCGAACCGTCCGAGGCGCAGGTGGGGCGGATGTTGCCGCTGATGCGCTATTCACTAGAATTGGGGGGATAAGTTATGCGGCTTAAAGTTGTGCTGGAGCCTAACGAAGATGGCTACACTGTCTACGTCCCGGCTCTGCCCGGCTGTATTAGCGAAGGGCGAACTGAACAGGATGCGATGACTAACATTCACGAGGCCATTGAGCTATACCTAGAGCCTATCGAGGATGATTGGGTGATAGAGGAGGCGGCGTTGGTGGAGGAAGTGGAAGTATGAGCGAGATGCCAGAATTGCCGTACACTCAAATCATCAAGGCTCTACAGCGCGATGGTTGGATAGTGGTACGACAGAGAGGCAGCCATATCCGTGTGCAGAAGCGCATTGGCAACGAAACGCTTAAGATAACCGTTCCCGCTCATCGCCCCGTTTTGCGGACAACTCTTAGTCACATCCTCAAACAAGCACGTCTAACACTGGAAGATTTTTTGAAACTGTTGCGCTAGTGAAAGGAGGGCAACGATGCCTTACTACATGAAAATGGGGAGCGTGCCCCACAAGCGACACACCATCTTTCGCCGCCCCGACGGCAAGCTATACACCGAGGAGTTGTTCGGGGTGGAGGGCTTCAGTGGTATCGCCAGCCTGCTCTACCACTACAACCCGCCGGTTAGGGCAGTACGGATCCAAGCCTGCCCTGAGATGACCGCCGCGCTCACCCCCCGCGCCGTGACCGAGGAGGTGCAGCGTCACCATCACCTCAAGACGGCACAGATGCCCGCCGGGGGCGACCCCATCACCGCGCGGCGCATCCTGATGTTCAACAACGACATCCGCATGGCCCTCGCTCGCCCCACCGAGCCGATGACCTATTATTATCGCAACGGACAGGCGGACGAACTCTACTTCATCCACGAGGGCAGCGGCACCTTCGAGACCATCTTCGGCAA
>JBBSEE010000440.1:0-3376 GCA_038239995.1 Chloroflexia bacterium
CCATTGTGCAGCCGTTGCGGTTATTATACGAATCGGCTGGCACGGTGTCAACTTACGAACAACCGCAAACTTGACGATTAGGGCCACCGCTTGTATAATGTAACTACAACTTTAGTCACAGGAGGCACAGCAATGCAGAGTGCAGAGATAATGGCAGAGTATCTTGACCTTGCGGATAAGAGCCATAGCGTTCGGGAAGCCAAAGCGCACTTTTCTGATATATTGGCGCAGCTTGACGAAGGGCCTGCGTTGGTCAAGGTTCACGGCAAGCCTAGAGCCATAATCATGGAAGCCCATCAATACCAAGCATTGCTAGCTAAGGCCGAGGCTTACGAGGTGCTGGCGGCCTACCAGCTAGCCAAGCAAGAGCCTTCTCTTAGCCTTGAGCAATTCAACCAATCAATGGACGCGCTACTCGATGAGCTTGCGGTTGACGATGGAGTGCAGTGATGCAAGTCAGAGTTGTAGCCTCGGTTGATGCTCAGATTGCCGAACAAGCGCGGTACTGGCGGGGAAAAGCAGGCCGAGAGATTGCCGAGCGGATGGTGCGTGAAGTAAAAGCTGCTATCAATCAGCTTGCTAGCGCAACATCAGGCCATCCGATTGAGGGGCTATCGGCAAACTTCAAGCGTCTGCTTGCTAGTAAACGCCCACCCTTTTATCTTTACTACTACGTAGATGAAGAATTGGAAGATATACTCGTCTTTTTGCTGCGCCACGCTAGCCAACGCCCCCTAACCCCAGAGGAGATTGTGCAGCTTGCCAATGAAGCTAAAGACGAACTCCTCTCCGACGAGGCGTAGCCGAGTAGGCAGAGGCGTGCCAACACTGCGTTACATCTTCGCTGCTTGGTCTAGCTTATGGTGGCGAGAACCTCACGCTCCTTACCGCCGCCCCGCCCACAATATGCAGTCGCAGCTTGTTCCGCCCCACCCCCCAATGTTCCGCTCCTATCGTCGCGCTAGCCGTCTGCCAATCGTTGCCGCTTAGGGCGATAGTGGCAGCGGGTTGGGTCTCATCGTTAGTGTAGAGGTCGAGGGTTTGCCCCGCGCCGGTCGGTCGGAGGGTGATGGTGATGGAATAGGCGGCGGGCGCAGGCACGGGGGCGAGTAGCTGCGCCTCATCCTTGTTCATCGCCCCATAGCTGCCATCCGCATCGGATTGCGGCGACCCCCAGCCGAGCAACCGGAACAGGTTGGCTGATGGTTCGCCCAGCATCAGGCTGCTAGTCGGTGGGGGGTCGAGGGCGGGGCGTAGCACCCGATAGACGGTCAACCGCGCCACGTCGGGGTCGGGACTGTCGCTGTACACCTGCTCCAGCGGCAGGGTGGCACTGAGGAACGCGCTTGCCCCCGGTGTCATGAAGGCAGGGTGAGCGACGATGTAGCCGATGTCCAGATAGTAGGCCAATTGTGCCGCTTCGCTACGATAGCCTGCCAACGTATGGGTATCGGACAGGGCGCGTTGCAGCGCATCGTTGGTCTGTCCTGATACTGGTGTCGCACTGAGTAGCCGCAGATAGCCGATGCGCTCGTAATAGGCGGCGAAGTCGGGCAGGGGGCGGGAGATATAGGCGTTCAAGATGGGGTGCTGGTGAAAGGTCTGCTCGTACATACTGCGGGCCACCCAATCCCCACCGGATGCGGGCAGGGTCAGCACCGTAAAATCGTCCGGCGCGGCGGCGATTTGGTCGAACACCGCGGGGCGGGTCAACTCGTAGCCCTTAGCGATGAGCGGCAGCGAGTAGTGTTCGGCCAGCAGCAGGGGCATAGCCAGCGCGAGGGTGATGGCCGCCCATGTCGCGGGGCGGAGGCGCGGCCAGCGGCGGGGCAAGCGCACCAGTATCTCACGAACCGCATATCCCACCAGCACCGCAGCGGCGAACGTGACCAGCAAATCGAACCGCGCCGGTATCCGCGCATTATTCAGCAGTGGTATCGCCGCCCACAACGCATACGGCCCCGGCAGCGGCAGGGGATTGCCGAGGAAGCGGGGCTGCGGGCCAAGCGCAAACAGGAAGCAGAGCAGCAGGAAGGCCAGCCAGAAACGCACCTCCCCAACCCGCCGCCCCAGCATCACCGCCGCGACCTCCACCAAGATGATCACCACCCAACCGGCGTAGACTTGTGCCTCCAACCCGCCACTTGACGACAACTGGATGGCGAGATGGGTGAGGTCGGGGAAGGTGGCCCGCACCCAGTCCAGCCGCAGTAGCTGCACCCCCGGCACGAAGAAGCCCGCGATGTCCGCGCCAAAGGTGTTCTCCCCGCCCCACTTCACGTAGTAACCGGCGAGGATGTCATGGATGGCGGGGTAGAGGAGTGGAGCGGCGACCAGTAGGAAGACCAGCCCCAGCACTGCCAGCCGCCCCGCCGTGGCCCGTACTGCCGCCCAGTCCTGCGCTCGCCGCTGCGTCTGCCCCTCATCGCGGCCCAACAGATAGTAGCCGAGGTAGCAGAGCGAGAGGAAGATAGCATACACGGTCTGGTAATAATCGGTGAGCAGGATGAGGCCGAGGGCCAGCCCGGCGAAGGCGGCATGGCGATAGCGCACCCCCGGTTCGCGCAGCATCTGGATGAGTAGCAGCACATAAAGGGGGAAGAACTCAGTGCTGATGATGTGCAGATGCCCACTCGCCTGCCAGCCCTTGAAGGTGGCGAAGGCGAACACACAGCCGCCCACAAACGCGGCGCGGCGGTCGCCCACCAGATACTTGACCAGCAGATACATGGTGAAGGCCGAGAGGACGAAGGAGAGGAACACCGCCAGCTTGTAGGCGGTCTCCGGCCCCCATACAGCGGTTATGGGGGTCGCCAACAGGGTCAGCAGCTTGGTGTCGGCCTGCAAGGCCAGCGGGGTGCCGAACGGCTGGTAGATGACATTAGTGAACAGCGGCGAGGTGTGCAAGTCAGCCAGCGCATGGTGCATCCACCAGAAGTTCCAGATGAACTGATACTCATCTATCCCCGCGAACATCACCCACCGCCCGCCGAGATGGGCGACCAGCGGCCACGTCATCACCACGCTGATGAGGGTGTAGAGCAGCAGCACGCCACTATCGAGCAGGAAGGAGCGGTTATGCGTAATGTGAACCTCCTTATGTTGCTGAGTTGCTTGGAGATTATATCTTATGAAACAAGTTTCTCACAACTAGCAACCCAATTGGGACTCTTACGGAGATGTGTTATAGACCTTATGATTTTTTGTTGATGGGTAAGGCGATGAATCTTTTATGTATAGGAGTTACGCAGCATAGCCGCTAGTAAGTGGCGAAACCACCGTCCGGTTTGGTACAATAAGCTCATGCTCTACCTTAATCCTAAAGCTAAATACTATCCCGCCGCCAAGTGCGACGAGTTCGACTACATTAACTTCC
>JBBSEE010000441.1:0-3369 GCA_038239995.1 Chloroflexia bacterium
AAACCCTGCCGGTAATCGTCACAGTCATCAACCAACCGTCCGGCCTCGACGTGGTGCTTACCACCCGCCGCCTCGACCTCACCCTCGCGGGGCCGCTGTCCGCCTTGCAGGCGATGCAGCCGACCGATGCCCGCGCCGTGCTGGACCTCACCGGCCTAGTGGCGGGCAGCTTTGAACTCACCCCTACTGTCAGCCTGCCGCCCGGCATCGAGGCCACTAACATCAGCCCTGCCCACCTGCTCGTCACCCTGCTGCCCGCCGCTACCCCCGTGCCGCTGCCCACCATCACTATCCCCCTGCCCAGCCCCGCGCTAACCCCCGGCCAACTGCCGCCTCCTACTCCGTCCATACCCACCCCGCCGACCACCCCGTCCCCGTCGCCTACCGCCGCGTTGCTGCATACCCCAACCCCGCGCCGCGCCCCGCCCAGCCCCACCCCCAGCCCGCCGCCCCCAACCGCCACCTCGCTGCCGCCCAGCCCCACGCCCTTAATCTTCTTCAACAAAAGAGCCGCCCAGCGGGGCAAGCCCAACAAAAAGCCCCCAGCGGGGGTTTGGGGGAGAAATCTCGAACTGCTCATTTGGCTGCCTCTGCTTTAACAAAAAGCCCCCAGCGGGGGTTTGGGGGAGAAAAGTTGACTAACTGTTTGGCCCGGCGACGGCGAATAGCAACCAACGAATGCGAAAAAACGAATAAACGAATCGGGCAACGTAGGGGCGCAGATTCATCGCGCCTGCGTGACGCGCATCACCGCCATCCACCGGCTGCTTTTCATGTTCGATAAGCGCAATAGTTGGTCGGCCTTTCTCCCCCAACCCCCGCTGGGGGCTTTATTGTTGAGGGTTGGTCGGCCTTTCTCCCCCAACCCCCGCTGGGGGTTTTATTGTTGAGGGTTGGTCGGCTTTCCGCCCCCAACCCCCCGCTAGAGACATTTTGTGGGCTATCCCCGCTTATGCCGATGCTCGTTGGGGCGCAGTCGGTAGTCGTCGGCGGGGATGAAGATTTGACGGCAGAGCGAAACGTCGCACAGGCGGGAGCGGATACGCGGCTCAATCAGGTCGAGGTCAACATTGGTAGTGACTACCGTGGGCATCCGCTGGTTGTAGCGGTAGTTGAATATCTGGTATAGCTTCTCCCGCGCCCACGGGGTGGCGTTCTCGGTGCCGAAGTCGTCGAGGATGAGCATCGCCGCGGTGCGTATCTGCTCAAAGCGGGCATCGAAGCTCATCTCGCTGCCGGGGGCGTAGGCGGCGCGGAGTTGGTCCAGCAGGTCGGGGGAGACCGCGAAGTAGGTGACAATCCCCCGCGCAATCGTTTCGTTGGCAATCGCCGCGGCAAGATGGGTTTTGCCGCACCCGAACCCGCCCATCAGCAGCAGCCAGCCGTCGGGGTGACGGGCGAACTCGCGGGCCACACTGAAGGCCTCGCGCACCCCGTTCACGTTCATATCGTAGTTGCTGAAGTTTAGGCCAGAGAAGGCATCGAGGTTGGACAAATCGAGCAGGCTGCGCTGGCGGCGGGCCTCGCTCTCGCGCGTCTTGCAGGCACAGGGAATAATGCGACCAAAGTTGGGCGAACCGACCGGCGCGGCCATTCGCAGCCAACCCGACCCCTTGCATTCGGGGCAAGCGGCGCGGGTGCGGCGCATCGCGGTGCGGGTGGGGATGACTAGTTCAGCCTGCTCCTCAACCGCTGCCACCTCGGCTTCCTCCGCGTGGCTCTGGCTAGTCGGTTCGCCAGCGGGTGGGGTGCGGTGGCGGTTGAGCAGCGCGACCGCCTCAGCGGCCACCGTGGATGACGCATCGCTCAGGGGTGGCGGCGCAGGTGGAGTCGCCTGCATCGCTGGGCTGGGTGGCGGGGGTGCCGGGGGCGCAGGGGGGTTAGCCCTCGTGGTTGCCCCGTTGGAATAGGTGCGCGTATTTACCCGTTGTGTACTTAGCCGCGTCGAGATGTCCTTCACTACGTCGCTTAGGCTCTCCATCGTCTCTGCCCTCGCTTGCCCATTTCTTGAGTATCGCTTCGATATATCGCCAGTTACGCTTGTTGCTGCTGACCGCAAGGCCGAAGGCCTCGGCCACCCACTCGGCGGGGTAGCTCTTCTCCGCCTCGGCCAGCTTTTCGGCAATCAGGGGGGTTAGCACCCCGATGTTCTGCTCGTACAGGCTGAAGATGTTGGGGCTGACCACGCTGACGTGGGCGCGGCGGCGCGGTTCGCTGCGGGAACGGTACAGCCCCTCCAGCCCCAAATCTATGCCCGCAAGGTCCACCTCACCCTCGCGCCACTGCTGCACCACCTCGCGGTTCCATGGGGTGTTCACCATGTAGCAGACCTCGCGCCGTTTGCCCCGCTTGCTGTCCACTTCGCCCAACCCCCCGCCTCGCCCTTGCTCTAGGCGCACGAGGGTTGGCTCTGCTGGCGTAGTCGGTTCCGCGACGGCTTCGGTGGCGGCTTCCCCTGCGTCCGACTTGATTGCGGGGAGGCGCACCACGAAACTGAGCAGCGTACCTCGCGCCAACGCCAGTTCCAGCCCCTCGGCCAGCATCTCCTCGGCGGGTCGCGGGTTCACCCCCGGCCCCGGCCCCTTCAGACTGTGCAGCAACTGCTTGTCGGCGCGAAGCTCTGTGTAGCTAACCCCCTTGGGGTAGCCCCGCTTGCGCGATAGCAGCAGGAAGATGTGCAGCGTCACCTTCAACTCGTTGAGGTTGCTAATCTCCGGTAGCACCTCGCTGAAGAACGCTGCGGGCACCGACACTAGCTCGGTCTTGTCTGATGGTTGTACGAATCCTGCGAACATGGCGGCCCCCATGCGATTTTGGATTTTGGATTTTTGAATAGCGCAACGCTGCGCTATTCAGGATGGTAGTGGGTCTCCAAATCCACGAACCGGGTGGTCTCCTTCTGGAACAGGAGGCGCACGATGTCGGTAGGCCCATTACGGTGCTTGGCGACATGGATTTCGGCGATGCCCTTCTTCTCCGTATCGGGGTCGTACAACTCTTCACGATAAATAAACATTACTATATCCGCATCCTGCTCTATACTACCGCTCTCACGTAGGTCGCTCAACATTGGCACGTGCGACTGGCGGGACTCCACGGCGCGGGATAGCTGGGCGCAGGCGATGACCGGCACGTTCAGTTCGCGGGCCAGCAGCTTCAGCCCGCGCGTAATCTCGGACACCTCTTGCACCCGATTGTCGTTGCGCCGCCCCACCATCAGTTGCAGGTAGTCAATGATAATTAGGTCTACCCCCGCTTGGGCGTGCAGCCGCCGCGCCTTGGAGCGCAACTCAGACACGCTCAGGCCGGGGGTATCGTCAATGTAGATGGCCGCTTGGGCGAGGGTGCCGAACGCGGAGGAGATGAGGT
>JBBSEE010000442.1:0-3354 GCA_038239995.1 Chloroflexia bacterium
CAGAAGATTGACCCCGCCCGCACCCTGTTCATCGTCTCCTCCAAGTCGGGGGGGACGATTGAACCGAACTCGCTGTACACCTACTTCCGCAGTAAGGTGGACGCAGCGGTGGGCGCGAGTGAAGGGGGGGCGCACTTCGTGGCCGTCACCGACCCCGGCACCAGCCTAGAGCAACTGGCGGGGGCGCAAGGCTTCCGCAAGGTGTTCCCCGGTGAGCCAACTATCGGCGGACGATACTCCGCGCTGTCCTACTTCGGCCTCGTCCCCGCCGCCCTCATTGGGGTAGACCTCGCCGACCTGCTGGAGCGGGCACAAATGATGGCCCGGATGTGCCGAAATTGCGACGAGCATAATGCCGCCCTCAAGCTGGGGGCAATCATGGGTTGGGGCTGGCAGCAGGGGCGGGACAAGGTAACGCTGGTCTTGCCCCCCGCGATGTCCAGCTTTGGCCTGTGGGCCGAGCAACTCATCGCCGAAAGCACCGGCAAGCAAGGGCGCGGCATCGTGCCGATTGCCGGTGAGCCGCTGGGCCAGCCCGCCGATTATGGCAATGACCGCCTGTTCGTCTGCATCAGCATCAACGGCTCCCCACCTCCTGCGGAAATTGCCGCGCTGGAGCAGGCCGGGCATCCCGTCTACCATATCAACGTGGATGGGGTCTACGCGCTGGGGGCGGAGTTCTTCCGCTGGGAATATGCCACCGCCGTCGCGGGCGCGGTGCTGGGCATCAACGCCTTCGACCAGCCGAACGTGACCGAGAGCAAGAACAACACCAGTGCGTTGCTCAAGCAGTTCATTGCCGATGGCCGTCTGCCAGAGACTAAGGGCAAGGTGGGTCGCATCGGCCCACTGACCCTGTATATGCCGGGCGGGACAGAGGGCAATGCGGCGGGGGCGTTCAAGTCGTTCCTCGCCGGTATCGGCCCCGGCGACTACCTTGCGCTGATGGCCTACATCGCTGCCACCGACGCACACGAGGCCGCCTTGGATGCTCCCCGCGTGCAGGCCCGTGACCGCTACAAGGTGGCAACCACACTGGGTTTCGGCCCCCGCTTCCTGCACTCCACCGGCCAGTTGCACAAGGGGGGGGCGAACAACGGCGTGTTCGTGCAAATCACCGCCGACGACCCGCAGGATGTGCCCGTCCCCGGCCAACCCTACGGCTTCAGCGTGCTGAAACAGGCACAGGCGGATGGCGACTTCCAATCGCTACAATCGCACGGGCGGCGGGCCATTCGCCTACACATCAGCGGCGACCTCGAAGCCGGGCTACAGGAGATTAGCGACCTGATGAGCCATGAGCTATGAGGCATGAGCCATGAGCTATGAGGCATGAGTGGGCGAGTGCAACCCGCCCCTACCATATTCAATTCATCACTCATCACTCATCACTCATCACTTATTCTTGATTCTACCTTCTACATTCTAAAATCCTCGTGAAAGGACACAAGCGACATGGAAATCGGGTTCATCGGACTGGGCCGCATGGGTGGCAACATGGTAATACGACTGGCGCAGGGGGGGCATCGAGTGGTCGCCTTCAATCGCACATATGCTAAGACCGAGGAGGTGGCAAAGGAGCATCCCGCGATTGTCCCCGCTAAGACCATCGAGGAGATGGTCGCGCAGTTGCACGACAGCCCCAAGCTAGTATGGATAATGGTGCCGAACGGCAAGCCGGTGGACGACCAGATAGACGAGCTGATGACCGTGCTGAAGCCGGGCGACATCATCATTGACGGCGGCAACTCCAACTTCCACGAGTCGCAAGCGCGGGCCAAGAAGCTGACCGAGGCCGGTTTCCACTTCATGGACGCAGGGGTGAGCGGCGGGATTTGGGGCTTGACCGTCGGCTACGCCCTGATGGTGGGTGGCGAGAAGGACATCTACGACCATGTCGAGCCAATCTTCAAGACCCTTGCCCCAGAGGATGGTTACGGCTACATGGGCACGCACGGCGCGGGCCACTTCGTCAAGATGGTGCATAACGGCATCGAGTACGGGATGCTGCAAGCCTACGGCGAGGGCTTCGAGATTATGAAGAAGTCGCCCGACTACGGTGAGGGCTTCGATATGCGGGCCATCGCGCGGCTGTGGAATCATGGTAGCGTGGTGCGTTCGTGGCTGCTGGAACTGGCCGAGCGGGCCTTTGCGCGGGGGGGAGATTTGCCCGGCATCAAGGGCTACGTGCAGGACTCCGGCGAGGGCCGCTGGACAGTGCAGGCGGCAATTGACGAGGATGTACCCGCTCCGGTCATCACTCTCAGCCTGTTGGCTCGTTTTAACTCGCGGCAGGATGAATCCTACTCCGCCAAGGTCATCGCCGCGCTCCGCAACGAGTTCGGCGGCCACGCAGTGCTGACCGACACTGGGCTGGCCGACCAGCGCAACGCGCCCGAAGCGGTGCCAAACGAGAAATGAGCCGATTTGAGGTTTTAGATGGGAGTTACGCAGTTGCATCTGGGATTATGCCTTTTGACTTAGGGGCGCATTGCATCCGCCCTGCCCAACTGGGTAACTCCGATAAATCCAAAATCTAAAATCCAAAATCTAAAATCCCACCGGGGGGCGAACATTGGACAATACTTCCGAGCAGATTAACGACAGTGCGTTGGGCAACCCGTTGTGGGAGGGGTTGCGGCTACAGCGCACCGCCGAGCCGTGCGTGATGGTCATCTTCGGGGCGACGGGCGACCTCACCCACCGCAAGCTGATACCCGCGCTCTACAACCTTGCCCTCGACCGCCTGCTGCCCAACGGCTTTTCGGTGGTCGGTTTCGCGCGGCGGCCCTATACCGACGAGCAGTTTGTCGAAGAGGTACGCCAGTCGGTCGCCGATTACTCCCGCCGCAAACCGATTGAGCCGACGGTGTGGAACAGCCTCGCCGCCAATATGCACTATGTGCAGGGCGACTTCGGCGATGAGAAGTCGTTCGAGAAGCTGGCCGCCTTGCTGGGCGAGCTAGACCGCACTAAGGGTACTAGCGGCAACCGCGTCTTCTATCTCGCCACCCCCCCCACCGCTTACGAGGACATCATCGCCAACTTGGGGCAGGCGGGGCTGGCGCGGGAACGCTGGGCGGGGGGAGGCTGGACCCGCATCGTCATCGAAAAGCCGTTTGGCACCGACCTTGCCACCGCCCGCGACCTGAACAAGAAACTGGGCATGGTGTTCAACGAGGAGCAGACCTACCGCATTGACCACTATCTGGGCAAGGAGACAGTGCAGAACATCCTCATCTTTCGCTTCGCCAACACCATCTTCGAGCCGATTTGGAACCGCCAGTACATTGACCATGTGCAGATTACCGTCGCCGAGTCGCTGGGGGTGGAGGAGCGGGCCGGTTACTACGA
>JBBSEE010000443.1:0-3346 GCA_038239995.1 Chloroflexia bacterium
CTCCTGTTGAGATACCCACTGTGGGCGTAATTTCCCAATTCGGCTCTGCGTCAATGGCAGCATCAACCTCATAGATTTCCGTGTAACCCCTTACACCAATATAGGTGTTAGCATCGCTAACCACGCTAGCCCATGCTATAGCATGGCTCGTAGTTAGGGCAGCCGCAGGGTAGGTCGCACCGGCAACAGTATAATTACTCGTACCGATTGCAAGAGTAATGCCTGTTGAGCCAAACGGTGGGGGGCTAATACACACCACCTTGGAGGGTCGATTACGGTAGCCATCATCAAAGCCATCGGTGTAAGCTCTCACCGCCAATGATATTGCTTGAGTGCTGGTCACAGTCTTGTTGAAGATAAAGGTGCCATACCCTGTTGTGGTAGTAACTGGGTATCCGTAGTCCAGAATCACAACACCACTTTCGCCTCCCTTCGCGGCGCAGTATCCTTGAGCGTAATGTTCGCTGATGTCAGTTCGTTGTTCATAGTAGCTATGTGTATAACTAGGCGGGGTCGGCGCAACGTAGCTAGCGGCCAAAGTCAGTTCACCACTGTTAAAGGTAGATTGGTAGCTGCCCACCGCCCATACGCTGGTCAATGACGAGGATACCCCATACAAATCGTTGAACGCCCCTTGCGCGGGTGAACCCATGCTCGGTACTTGTACTGACTGCCAAGCCCGACCGTTCCAGTGCAGTACCAGCGGGAACGAATAGGGGTAGAGGCTATCTGTTCCGTTCCTTGTGTTGGTGTTATCCACTAGGCAACTGCCCACCGTCCACGCATCTCCCGCCGGGGTCACGAACACGCTAGCCAAGCTATTGGCGGTGGAGCAGACATCAGGGCTAGATACCCGCTGCCACGATTGCCCATCCCAGTGGATGATGTAGGTGCTGGCATTGTTGTAGCCATAATAGTGAGTACCTACTGCCCACACATTGTTGGCGGTGAAATAATCCACCCCGTGCAACTCGGTATCGGTATCGGTCAAGGTGGTGGCCGCCCAAGTACCGCCGGTATAGTGCAAGATCAGGGGCTGGGCATAGTGATGATACTGGTTATCGGCAGTTATGCCCACCGCCCAGCCCTCATTGGCGGAGACCATGGTTACGGCGTGGAGCAGGTTGTATGCCCGCGTGCCGTTCTGGCTAGTAACTTTAGTACAGGTGATAGCGGTACAGTGTTCTACTAGCGTGCTTTCGCGGGTGGTATCCGCGGCGTAGCCACCTACCGCCCATGTATCGGTCAGATTGGGAGTATGAGCGATGCCAAAGAGGAGATTTTCGCTGCTGCTCGGGTTGGCACTGGCTATCTGCTGCCAACTGCTGCCATTCCAGTGTTCGACGAGGGTTTGGGCGGGTGGGCCGGGGTTGTAATAATAGCCCGCCGTCCAAACGTCAGCAGGGCTAATCGCCGTAACCGATTGCAGAGTGCTAAACGGGGCGGGGGCGTTAGCGGGAACTACATTCCAATTGCTGCCATCCCAGTGCTGGATAAGGGCCTGTCCGCTGGGATTAGCTTTGTCGGACAGCCCCACCGCCCAGACATCCACTTGGCTGAGGGCACTGACGCTATCGAGGCGGTTAGGTGAAGTATAGTTTTGGGGAAAGGTAAGGTACCAATAATAGCCATTGCAGACGGGGGTATCGGGGAGGGCAAGGGGGGCGAACGGGGGCCGCGGAATAGACATGAACGATGAGAGTGAGCAAGAAGAGGGCGGTACCGAGCGCAACGGAGGCGAACAGCAAGCCTTTGCGAAAGTTGCTCTTCATGGTCAACTCCTCCTTATGGTTGGTTAGGGTAGGCTGAGTAAATGTGCCTGCAACTATTATACACCAAAGTCGCACCAAAGGTTGGGGGTTGTTTGGGTGACACATAATAAAAAGGGGGCATGGCGGTTAGGCCATGCCCCCCCGGTTGCGCCCTACTGCTGGGGGCGCGGTTCTACCGTGTGGCGGGTGACGATGAAGCGGATGGCGGTGCGCTCGTGTTCGCCAATGGTTACATCGGTGAACAGGGGCACACAACTGATGTCAATCCCTTCGGGCAGCAGGTAGCTGCGGGCGGTCGCCACCGCCTTGATTGCTTGGTAGCAGGCCGCCGCGCCGATGGCTTGCACCTCGGCTTTTTCGTCGTGGCGTAGCACACCCGCGATTGCTCCGGCGACGGCACTGTGCCGCGAGTGGGAGGATACCTTGAGGATACCCTCTTCGACCCGATGCTCGCCCTCGTCGCTATCGCTAGCGCGATGATTGGACATCGCTGGGCGGCTCATCGGGGCGGCGGCCTCAGCGGGGGCAGTGGTGTCGGCGGTATCGTCGTCCTCTACATCTACATCCGCCGCTTGGTTGGTGTGGTCATCTCCCGGTGGGAAGCGGGATTCTGCGCCTACCCTAATCTCATTAAGGTCGAGGTCTTGGAAGGAACGTTCCATGGTTGTTGCACTTCTCCTTATGCTAAGATTTGGTGCTGCTCTGCTCCTATTTTACCACACATTCGCCCGAACGTGCGGCAGCCCGTAATGCTGGATTCACTCGATAACGCGGTCTACGCGGATGATGCTGACCGCGCGGTGGGTAGCAGGGTCGGTTTCGATGAGGACGCTGTTGAGCATCGCTGGCCCTTCGACCACTACTTTACGCTGGCCCGGCACCTGCAAGAGCAGGTTACGGATGGCGGTTTCGGGGTCGCTGCCAATGACCGAGTTGCGCGGCCCGGTCATGCCCAAGTCGGTGACGAATGCAGTACCATGTGCGATGATACGTGGGTCGGCAGTGGCGACATGGGTATGGGTGCCTACAACGGCGCTGACTCTGCCCGCCAGATACCAGCCCAGAGTAGCCTTCTCCGCCGTAGTTTCGGCGTGGAAGTCCACCACAATGGGCAAACCGAGTGGCGGCGGGGTGTCGGTGCGCTGGCCGAGGAGACGGTCAGCGGCTTCAAAGGGGCTATCGAGATGTTGCGGCATCAGGACGCGGCCTTGAAGGTTGAGAACGCCGACAGGTGATGGGGGTGAGCCAACATTGACCACTAGCCAGCCCCGCCCCGGTAGTTGTGCGCTGTAGTTGAGGGGGCGTAGCACTGGCACATCGGTGTCAATGAAGTCGAATATCTCGCGTTGGTCCCAGATATGATTGCCACTGGTAATCACATCCACCCCGGCGGCGAACAACTCGGTGGCGGTCTTAGGGCTAAGGCCGTAGCCACCGGCAGCGTTCTCCCCGTTGGCAACTACGAGGTCGAGGTTGTATTCGGCGCGGATGGCGGGCAGCAGGCGGGCGACGGTCTGACGACCGAGCCTGCCTACCACATCGCCAATCATCAGGATACGCATGGGCATTCCGAG
>JBBSEE010000444.1:0-3342 GCA_038239995.1 Chloroflexia bacterium
CGGTCAGCGTGCTGGTGCAGCTATTCGAGCGGCGGGCACTCACCTACAACCCCGCCAACCCCGACCCCTTCAAGGTGGAGTTCGCCAACGTCGGTCGCGCCTACTACCAGTGGCGATACCGCGACCCCGCCGCCCACGAGGAGAAGCTGCCTGCGGCCTACACCAACTACGATGTGTCCGTCAGCATCAACGCCGACCAATCGGTGGCGGTCAATCAGCGGGTTACATATACCAATAGCACATCGTTGACCCTCCCTAGTGTGCAGATGCGGGTCGTCACCCACCACTACAAGGGGGTGCTGACGATTACGGAGATTAGCAATGCAGATGGGGGGCAACTAGCCGCCCGCTGGCGCGATGAGGTCAACCTTGCGATTACCCTACCCGTGCCCCTCGCCCCCGGCCAAGCGACCAGCTTCAGCCTCAAGTTCAGCCTCGTGCCGCCTCATACCGGCGGACGGTTCGGCTATAGCGCGGCGGGCGATGTCCTCACCCTCGGCGACTGGCTGCCCGCGTTGATGCCCTACGAGAACGGCGGCTGGCTGCAATATCCCTACTACAATGTCGGCGACCTCGGCGTGAACCCCGCCGCCAACTATCGAGTCACTTACAGCGCATCTAGCCCCATCGTCGTCGCCGCTACCGGCCACCCCCAGCAGGTCAGCGATAGCGATTGGGTGTACACCGCCCCCGCCGTGCGCGATATTGCCGCGAACATATCGCCCCGCTTCATCAACCCGCTGCTCGATGACAGCTTGCGGGCAACGGTGGGCGATACCACTATCTACGGCTTCTTCCTGCCAGAGCATCTGATTGGTAGCCGCGCCGCCTTCGCCGCGGCGGTCGCCGCCTTCACGTGGTACAGTGCGACGGTGGGCGCGTCCCCCTACCCCAGCTATGTGGTCAGCGAGATGGCGACTAGCGCGGGCAATTGTGGCAACTACTCGCAGGAGTATCCGATGATGGCGTTGCTCAAGTCCACCATCCTCGACCACACGATGAACCCGCGCACATGGGATGAATGGGGACCGCAGCACGAGGTTGCCCATGCGTGGTTCTATGGCGTAGTCGGCGATGACCAAGCCCTAGAGCCATGGCTGGATGAGGCGATGGCGACTGCCCTCAACCTCGAATATCTGCGTCAGACTGATGCCCCCGACTACGCTGCCGCCCTGCCCGCGATGACCGTGCTGCCCGAACCGCGTCCGGTTAGCTCCTCGGTGTTCACCTTCCCGCTGGCCGACGATTGCCTGCTCGATACCGGCTACTTCGTCACCGTCTACAGTCAGGGCGCGGGGATGCTCACCAAGCTCCGCAACAGCATGGGCGGCACCGCCTTCCTTGCCGCCCTGCGCGACTACTATGCCGACTTCAGCTTCAAACGCGCCCGCCCCGCCGACCTCATGCAAGCTTTGCAAGCGCACACCAACCTCGACCTGCAACCTATCTTCGACCACTATTTGGCGGTTTATTAGGGGGTTTAGCCCATAGACATGAGTAATGATTACCTCCAATTGGCGATTGCGGCGGCCCAGCGCGGCGATGATGCAACCGCTAGCGAGGCAGCCCGCGCCGTGCTACACAGTGAACCGCATCTGCTGCTGGGCGGCGCGGTCAAGACTGCCCTGTTCAATCGAGTCAGCCTCAATCCGCCACTGTTGGGCGAGCTTACCGATGAGTTGCAGCGGGTGGAGATTGGCTATGAGTGGATGGGCTGGGGTGATAATTATCGCGCCGCGATTAGCTTGTACCGTAGCGCAGACGGGGGCAGCTTCAGCGGGCGGGCGCAGGCGGGCAACCAGACCCTCGACCTCGATTGCCCCGCCGCTATGGTGCTGGCCCTGCCCCGCGCCCTCGATAACCTCGTGCCCACCCCGCAGCCGGTCAACCTACTGGTGATCAGCGACAGCTATCCCCGCTGGCGGGTGGAGTTGCTCTACCCCGACGATATGATAGTGGAGGTAAGCTCAGAGAGTAACACTTCCACCTTCATCCCATGGAACATTGGCTATCAGGGACAACTATGGGTGCAGTACAGCGTCGCCTTCCCCACCGCCCTGTTCACGCTACTGGCCGGGCGCGTTCCCTTCATGCCCGAGGGCGCGGCGGATATGAGCAAGGATGACCTGTATCTGCGCTGGAGTTGGGGGTTACAAATCCCACTGGCCCAGCTTCGGCATGAACTGATGCGAGGTGAGGTCGAGGTGCAGGGGGGTGAGGCTGATTTTGCCGTTGGCAATCGCCCCCACATCGGTGCCGTCGTCCGGTTCTAGCTCGTGCGGTTCGCCCGCGGTCCAGTAATACTTCTGGCCGAAGGGGTCGAGCCGCTCGATAATCTCATCCTTGTAGTAACGCTTGCCCATACGGGTAATCTCCATCCCCTGCACCTCAGCGGGTGACAGGTTGGGGGTGTTCACGTTCAGCAGGGTGTGAGGGGGGAGACCGTTGCGCTCGACCTCGCGCACGAGACGGGCGGTGAACTGGGCGGCAGTGTCGAAGTGCCACTTGCCGCGCCCATCGGCGGATACCGCGATGCTAGGGACACCATATATCGCCGCCTCCATTGCCGCCGCCACTGTGCCGCTGTAGGTGATGTCGTCGCCCAAGTTCGCCCCCCGATTGATGCCGCTGACCACCATGTTCGGCTTGCGCTTGAGGAAACCCATCAGCACCAGAGCAACGCAGTCGGAGGGGGTGCCATCGCTGGTGTAACAGGCCGTGCCGTCGCGCAGCTTCGCCTCAAACACGCGCAGGGGATGACGTAGGGTGCGGCTATGGCCCGACGCGCTCCAGTTGTGGTCGGGGGCTAGCACCGCTACCTCGGCGACCTTCTCTAGCTCTTGCTTCAGCACCAACAGCCCCTCGCTATCGTAGCCGTCGTCGTTGGTCAGTAGGATGAACATGGTATCTCCTTCAGGCGGACATAATGACATAATAATGTAAATCTAGGCGGCTAATTATCATCGGGCTGGCGTGGATGTAGGGGGTGGCTATCGCGTTCGGCTAGGGCCGCGCGGCGACGATGCGTGCTAGGTACCAGCGGCTTGCGACCCGCGTATCGCACATGATAGGCGGTTAGGCGACGAGCATTGGTGTTTATGCGGTAGAAAATGATGTAGTGGTCAACAAGATAGCGACGATACTCAGCGGGTAGGTCATCAGCGGTACGGCGGCGATAAGGTACGTCGGCCAGCCTCTCCATAGCGGCATAAATCTTGTCCACCAAGCGGCGACCAGCTTCCGCCAGCTTCAACTCGTGGCGATAATAGCGGGCAATTGCCACCAAGTCGTCATCCACCTGTGCGCTGACATAGACTTGCAACTTCATTGTCGCGCGGCCTC
>JBBSEE010000445.1:0-3329 GCA_038239995.1 Chloroflexia bacterium
CACACCTTCCTGCACGCCCTCTTCTTTGTCCTCGGCTTCGGGGTCATCTTTACCCTGCTGGGGCTGTCCGCGGGGGCGTTGGGTGGGGTCTTCTACGAGCATCGGGAGCAGGTGCGCCAAGTCGCAGGGGTGCTGCTCATCATCTTCGGCCTGCACACCCTGGGCCTCATCAACATCCCCTTCCTCAACTTCGAGAAGCGGTTGGAGGTTGATGCCCGACCCAAGCTCGGCTACTTCGGCTCCTCGCTGGTGGGGATGGGCTTCGCAGTCGGCTGGGTGCCCTGCGTGGGCTTCACCCTCGGCGCAATCTACACCCTCGCCTTCGACTCCGCCAATGTGGGGATTGCTGCCTTGCTGTTCTTCGTCTTCACCCTCGGCCTCGGCGTGCCGTTCCTGATTGCCTCGCTGGCGATTGGCAGCGTCACCGGCTTCCTCCGCAAGCTGACCCGTCGCAGCTTCACGTGGCGGATTGGCAACTGGACGGTGGTGCGCGATTTGAATATAATATCATTCATCAGCGGCGTGCTGCTCATCGTCATGGGTTGGGCCATCTTCGCTGGTTCGCTCGGCTTCTTCAGCCAGTTCCTACCCAACATCCCGCTGATTGATGTGTGAAGGCAACCCGCCCCTACGTGATGGTTGGCGATTTAGCCAGCGGACTCGAAAGCGGACAAGCGGACAGCGTGCGAGTGCGGCAAGCGGCTTGGTGGCGATGCGCGTGGCTGCGCGTCACGTGGGCGAGTGCCACCCGCCCCTACGTCCGTTGGCCCGTTGAACCGTCGCGTTGGTCCCATCCGTTTATTCGTTTTTACGCATCCGTTGGCTAGCTATCCTTATACCTAATATTATGGCTGATTTGCGCGAAACCTTCGATACCGACATCACCCTTGCCGACGAGCCAGCCCCGCTCGACCGGGTAGAGTTCTACGCCCCCCCTGGCGCGGCTGATGAGGTCATGCCCCTAGATATGGGTGAAGGAACACCAGCCGAACCCGACATTGATGGGGTGGGCGACGCGGCGGACGTAGCGGTCGCCCCAGAGCGCAGGCGAATGCGGCCAGAGCAGGTGATTGCCCTCATCATTGGGCTGGCGGTCGTGGTAGGCGCGGCCTACTTCTTCATGCAAGGCAGCACTGGCAGCAGTGGCGACGATGCGGTGGTCGCGGTAGTCAACGGCCATAGCATCACCCAGAGCGACGTTGATGTACAGGTCAACCTGAACAAGGCGATTAACGAGACGATGAAGCAATCCACCGAGGGCGTGACCCCTGATAGTGTCCTCAGCAGCATGGTGTACCTCACCCTCGCGCTGCAAGACATCCACAAGCACCGCTACCCCGACGCGACCATGCAGCAGGTCAACGATTACGTGGCCTCGCTACCCGGTGTCAGCGGGCTAACCCCCGCCTCCTTCACCCCCAACCTGAACAAATACGGGGTGGCCCGCAGCGTGTTCAGCGATGCGGTGCGCGACAAGCTGACGGTGGACTACTATATCAGCGACAAGGTGGTGGGGGCGGGCAAGGCGGCGGACCAGAGCGAGTTGTTGCGGAATCAGTGGATTGCTAGCCTATACGACACCGCCACCGCGCAAATCAGCTTCCCCCATCCGCTAAGGGCGGATACGGGACCAGCGGCCAAGGTGGGGCGGCAAGCCCCGGAGATTAGCGGGGTAGACCTGAACAGCGGCCAGCAGGTGGCCCTCAGCCAGTTGAAGGGCCACCCCGTGCTGGTCAACTTCTGGGCCACATGGTGCGGGCCTTGCAAGATGGAGATGCCGGAAATTGTAGCTGTCTATCGCCAGTATAAGGATAGCAAGGGGCTGGTGGTGCTGGCGGTGGATACCGAGGATGCCAGCGCGAAGAACGCGGCGATGAGCTTCATCAAGGATTACCAGATGACCTTCCCGGTGATACAAGACGACAATCAGCAGAGCCTCGTGCTGGCCTATCACATCCAAGCCACCCCCAGCACCTTCTTCGTGGATGCGAATGGGGTAATCCAGTACGTGCAAATCGGGGCGATGAATAATGGCACATTGAGCGACAATCTGAGCAAGGTGCTGCGATGAGCGATACGCCTGTACCCCAGCTTGAAGGGGAGAGCCGCGAAGCATATGTGGCCCGCGTCAACAGCATGGTGGAGAGCGAGTGGGCGGGCGGACGGCGGCAAGCCCTCAACTCGACCGTGCTAGGGGTTGGCAAGCAGATTGTGGTGTGGTTCTTTAGCCACTGGCTGCTGCTCGCCAACCTGTATTATGCGCTGCTGTTGCTGTTCGCTATCCTCGGCCCCTACTTCTACAGCCTCGGCTGGAATGGGGCGGGGGCGGCCACCTTCGCCAGCTTCGGTATCATTTGCGACCAAGTGCCTACCCACTCCTATTACCCCTTCGGCTTCCAGACTTGCCTATGCCAACGTTGCCTTGCCATGTACACTGCCATGCTGCTGGGCGGGCTGTACTACGCCTATGAGCGGCGCAAGGGGCACGTCTATCGCCCGCTGCCCATCCCATACTTCATCTTGCTGGCCCTGCCGCTGGTGATAGATGGCGTGACCCAGCTATACGACTTGCGCCAAAGCACGATTGCGCTCCGCACCTTTACCGGCGGGCTGTTTGGCTTCGCCGCGATTGCCACCATCTACCCATGGTTCGATAGCGTGAAGCAGCGGCTATTCAGGGTGATGAGTGTGAGCATAGGAAACAAATAGCATGGAGATACGTAAATTGTTGGGTGAGGAGATGGTGCAGCAGTATTGGCAATTGCGGTTGCAGATGCTGCGCGAATATCCCGCTTCGTTCGGCGAGGAGTACGACGAGGCTGCCGCTCTACCACCAGAGCGGGTCAACAGCCGCTGGCAGCGGGTGACTAGCGGCGACAACTTCATCCTCGGCGCGTTCGACCCCGAATTGGTTGGCACGGTCGGGTTGGTGCGCGATGAGGGCACACGGCGGCGACACAAGGCGGAGGTCTATTCAGTGTACGTCGCTCCCGAAGCGCAACGGCGGGGGATGGCAGCAGCCTTGCTGCGCGAGTTGATTGTGCAGGCGCGGGCTATCCCCGGCTTGGAGCAACTCTACCTCGGCGTAGATGTGAACAATGCGCCCGCGATTGCCCTGTACCAATCGCTGGGCTTCACCGTCTATGGCACCGAACCTCATACCATGAAGCTGGCCGACAGCTATGTTGATGAACACCTGATGGGGCGATGGCTGCAACAGTGAGAATGTACCGAAAAACATAAGTCATTCAGAACTTTCTCATCAGTGCCTCAGCTAAAGTCGCGCAGGCGCGGAAAACCAAAGCCCCCAGCGGGGGTTGGGGGAGAAA
>JBBSEE010000446.1:0-3327 GCA_038239995.1 Chloroflexia bacterium
AAAGCCGTTTGCTATCCATCATCTCCCGGCTCCGCTGCATTTACACTAGAATAGACTGGGTTGGGTGACGGTGGTTTTCGGCGGATAAAATAACCCGTTAATGCCCCAGACATGGGGATGCTGACCGCTTCGCCCTGCTGCAACAGGTTGGCATCCAGCCCCTCGCCTTCGCTGCCGAACAGGAGCAGGGCGGGGAGTTGATAGCGCACTGTCCAATAGACCGCAGCGGCGCGGTCGGAGGTGGGGTAGATACTGATGCGGTTGACCTTGCACCAGCCCAACAGGTCGGCCACACTATCCACATTGACGATGGGTACGCTGAAGATAGTCCCCATGCTTGCCTTCACCGCGGTGGGGTGATAAGGGTCGGTGGCATGGCCGATGAGGATGACCCCTGCTCCGCCCACCGCATCTACGGTGCGGATAATCGTGCCGAGGTTGCCGGGATTGCCGACACTGTGCAGGGCGACGAACAGGGCCGTGTCCGTCACCTTCAGGTCGGCCAACGTCTGGAGCGATATGCCCACAATCGCCGCTAGACCAGAGGGGTTGTCGCGCTCGGCCATCGCCGCGAACACCGCGCTGCTGACGAAAACGACCCGCCCCCCGCCCGCCGCGTATTGGGCGACCATCTGCAAGGCGGGGGCACTGGTGAGCAAGTCGGGGGCGACGATGATGACCTCCACCTCTGCCCCCCGCTCCACCGCCAGCCAGACCGCGCGGATGCCCTCCACGAAGAAGGCACCGGCCTCCCGCCGCCCCTTGCGCTGCTCCAGCCCACGCACTCGCTTGACCAGCGGGTTGCCCATGCTGGTAATTATGAATTGTGGGGGTTGGTTGGGCATGGTGTTATTATAATTCAAAACTCATAATTCAACATTCAAGATTCGGCAGAGCTGCGTGGCGCGGTGGGCGTAAGTATGTTCAGCAAGGGCGCGGCGGTAGGCGGCTTGGCCGATAGCGCGGGCGCGGGCAGGGCTAAGGTCGCGGACGATGGCGGCCACCTCATCGCCGCTGCGGGCGACCAATAGCTCCACACCGGGGGTGAAGAACTGCTCTATCCCCTCCCAATAGTCGGTAATCAGGCAAGCCGCCGCCCCTGCCGCCTCAAACACGCGGGTGGCGGGGGAGTAGCCGTAGCGGGCCATGCTCTCGCGGCTGATGTTCAGCACCGCAAGGGGGGTGGAGTTGAAGGCGTTGTGGTCGGTGGTGTAGAGATGGCCGATATAATTGACGTTGGCAGGCAGCCGCTTATCCGCCCAGCCGTTGCCGCCCAGCAAGAAGCAATGCTGGGGCAACAATTCAGCAACGTGGAAGAAGAATTGCTCCACCCGCGCCTCGCGGTCGGGCAAGCGGTTGCCGAGGAAGCCGAGGTCGGCGGCAAAGCGAGGGTCGGGCGCGGCGGGGTGATGGGTGTCGGGGTCGAGCGCGTTGTAGATAGGCACGCACCGCCGCACCCCCCGCCGCGTGTAGGCGTTCACCACCGCGTCGCCCCCTCCGTAAGTGAGAATCAGGTCGTAGCGGGGGATGAGCGCGGCGAAGGGGTCGGCGGGGTCGGCTTGCAGGCGGTCGAGGGTGGCGGGCGCATCCACATCCCAGAAGGCGACGAGGGTGCGGGCGGTTTGCAGGTCGAGGACCGCGGCTTCCAGCAGTGCATCAAACACCCCCACCCCGCTGGCCTTCACCACCATATCCGCGCCCCGCGCCGCAGCCAAGGCGTGATGCACCCCCGCTTCATCAGCAGAGTAGACCACCACGCGGGCGTAGTCGGGGTCGGCGATGTCGCGATGCTGCTGGCGGTCATAAGCGTCCGGCTCATAGAAGGTGGTGCGATGACCCCGCTGGTGCAAGGCGCGGATGATGCCGCGATAATAAGTTGCCGCCCCGTTCCAGTAAGCGGACACGAGGCTGGAGCCGAAGAAGGCGATGTTCAAGCCAGTCTCCTAGCTGCCGTCGCCCGCCGCGCCTGCATCCTCGCTCCGCTCACTATCGTTGGCGTAATCGTCGCCGCCATTCTCATCCTCGTCGCCGCCCTCGGTGTCGCCCGCATCGTCGGCAGTGTTCCAATCGTCAGTGCTGTCATCCTCATGCGCGTCGGTGACGCTCTCTACGCTCTGGTTGTCCATCCTCTTATTCCCCCAATCGTAATATAAACGAACGGGCGCGACCAATCTGCGCCCCTACATTCCCTACAGATATTACCCCTTGTCGCGGGTCTGCGTCAAGCGGGATAGACACGAACCCCGCCGCGTGGCAGGGTTCGCATCGGGTTATTGTAGCCAATGATTAGCGGTTGTCGTTGCGAGCATCATCAGCGGTGTCGTTGAAGGCCCGCTGCACATTCTCCTTGCCGCGTTCGATGGTGTTGCCGAGGTTGTCGCCCGCCTCACGCAGCCCCTCACGGGCGTTGCCGACCGCGTTCTGGGCGTTGCCACGCGCCTCATCAACGTTGCCTTGCGTCTCCAAATCCTGATTGCCAGTCGCTTGGCCGATGCCGCGCTCAACGTTGCCTTTCGCCTTGTTCAAATCACCCTTAATTTGGTCATCCATAATCGGTAGCCTCCTTGTTGAACGAACCCGCAGGTTCACCATAAACTTGCTCGGATAGGAACATCGTGGCTTGATTGGTCGGGATATATTAAGCAAGATGCGGGCCATAATCCGCCATAGATGCGGTCTAGCACGACGGCGACATCCACCAGCCAGTCGGCGGCGGGGTCGAAGCGGGGCGAGGCGGCGAGGCGGCTGGCCCAGTCCACGAGGGCGCGGCCACCCCAATCGTCGGGCGGTTGGGCGATAATCTCGCGGGCAGTGCCGCGATAGCGTTCCACCACGAAGTCGTAGAACGAGCCATCCACATTCTGGAGCGCGACCCCCCCTTCAGTGCCGTAGAAGCAGGCGGCAATCCGCGCGTCCTGTCCGATAGGCAGCTTCCACGAGCAGGCTAGCTGCACGCTTGCCCCGCCCACAAGGTCGAGGCGGGCGGTGGCATAATCCTCCACCTTGTCCGCAGCCGCGTCGAGCAATTCGCCCCCCGCGTAAAGGCGGCTGGTCACGTGGGCGACGGCGGGGTAGTCGAGCAGCCAGAGGGCAAGGTCTACCAGATGCACGCCGAGGTCAATCACGCAGCCGCCGCCCGACAGTCGGCGGTCGTAGAACCACGCCTTGTCGGGGCCATAGGCGTTGTGGAAGGTGAGGTCGGCGGCGTAGATGCGCCCAATTGCCCCGCTGCGGATTAGTTGGCGCATCTGCTCCACCCCGCTGAGGTAGCGGTATGACAGGTCTACCCCCAGCAGGCGGTTGGCGGCGCGGGCGGCTTGCACCACC
>JBBSEE010000447.1:0-3319 GCA_038239995.1 Chloroflexia bacterium
AGCTGCAAATTGTCCTCGAAGTCATCACAGGAGGGGTTCTCATCTATTAGCGGGTCCGCGCCCAAAATATAGCTATGAATAAGGTCATAGACCATAAACGAATCAATGCACCTTCTTACGTCCTCATAGGCTGCGACCCTTGCTTGGTGTCGAGCGGTGCGCCAGTTTGTCTGCTTTGAGACCGAGTAGTAGTAGCTCTCACAATGTCCAAAGATAATGGGCAGCGAAAAAGAGGCAAGGCTGCCCACAATTCTGCCCTCCTCATTGGCTATCCATATTTCATTGACAGCATCCAGATATGATGGTTCATCGGGTTTGGCTTGTTGTAGCAACTTTGCGACCGCCACGTTGATGTCGAAGAAGACCTTTAGCACCCTGTTTGCTCCTGTTCGTACTCCGCGTCCCAACGCGCAATATCCTCATCGGTTGGCATCTGCAACTTAGGGCGAGGGCGGGGAATAATCCTCCCTTGGGCATCGCGGGGTGGAAAGTTGGGGCCACTAGTTGGTGCTATTGTCTCAAAGATTTCGCCAATAATCGCTCTTGCCTCGTTCGAGGAGTGTGGCTCTCTAATTGCCATTCTAAGCAGTGTTTGGTCTAGCTCACGGCGTTGCTCAAAGGGTATTTCCACGCCTAGCACCAAATCCTTGACGGTGCTTACCCGCGTGATAATCTCTGCGCCTGACAGTTCGCCTTTATGGGGTGCGTTCAATATCGCCAGTGCTTGGCTGATAAGCTCAGGGTGCGACAACTCTGCCTCGGCCACCTGAGGCGAAACGTCAATCTCGCTAATTGTCATCACTGACCTCCATCTCTGTTATAATGCCAGCATTTGCACTCTATCGCCCTTTCATTATACTATGGCAGCCTTCATTCGTCAATCTTAGGCAATTATCGGAACGAACCTTGCACGTTTGACTCCCCACCCACCCCCATGCTATAATCCGCCCGCCCCCGCCGAGGCTCGACCGTCTGGGTGTGGATTGTGCCGGGTGGTTTACTTTGTTCGCGGTGGATGATAAGTACCGCTGTTTCGCGCTGGATGGTGGCAAAAGTTGGTGAAAATTGGTACAAACTTGAGTGAAAGTTTGCTTGCAATTTCACAAACTTTCTGCTATACTTCCGTCAGAGAGATAAGGGGCAATTAAGATGGACAAGTCTACCCTCCGCGCCCTTGCGATTATGTCGCAGCTTGGACTAAGCATCGCCATTCCGCTCGGTCTCGGTATCTTCCTCGGCGTGTGGCTGGATGGGCAGTTCAAGACCAGCCCGGTGCTGACCTTCGTCGGCATCGCGCTAGGGATGGTAATCGCGGTATTTACCATGGCCCAATTGCTCCGCTTCCAGCGCGACCCCGCCGATGTGGCTCATGACCGCGCCGCCTTCGAGGCTAAAGCGAAACAACGTGCCGATGCCGCCCAGTCGCAGCAGGAAGCCGACCAGCGAATGCTCGGCCTGTTCTCCAATGAGGACGACCCGCAGAACGACCAGAACAGCTGATTGGCCCGACCCCCGTCGCCGCAGCTACGGCAAGCCCGCAACTTACCGCAACTTAGTTCGGATGGAGGTTTTACTTTGTCCCGCCAAGTAGACCAGAAACAGGATAGCGACTTGACCACGCCTGCCCCGCGCGGCGACAACACCCTGATGCTCATCGGTATCGTGCTGGTGCTGGCGATTGCCGCCTCGATTGCGTGGCGGGCCTTCTTCCCCGTCCCCGGTGCGCCCGTCGCCTCGATTTCCTCGGAGATACTATTTACCATTCCGTTGGGCTTCGCTAACTTCTACTTCACCAACTCGATGCTCACCACCCTGATTGCCGCCATCGTGCTGGTGCTGTTCTTCGCCTTTGCCACCCGCCGGATGAGCCTCATCCCCGGTCGCTTGCAGAACCTTGCCGAGTCGCTGGTCGAAGTCCTGCTCAACCTGGTGGAAGGCTCGGCGGGCAAGGCCCTCGGTCGCCGTATCTTCGCCCTGATTGCCACTATCTTCCTGTTCGTCATCACCGCCAACTGGATGGGCATTATCCCCGGCTGGGAGACGATACTGGTCAACCGCGACAATGGCGAGACCGTATCGCTGCTCCGCCCCGCCAACGCCGACCTGAACATGACCCTTGCGATGGCAATCATTGCCTTCATCGCCTTCCAATACTACGGGGTGCGGGCGCACGGTGGCGGTCACTTCAAGGAGTATCTCAACCCCCTGCACATCATCGGCGACCTATCACGCATCATCAGCCTAAGTGCCCGTCTGTTCGGCAACACCTTCGGCGGCAGCGTGCTGGTGGTGGTGATGTATTTCCTGCTCGGCAGCCTGTTCGTCGGCCTCTTCACCTTCGTCTTCCTCGGCTTGGAGATGTTCTTCGGGCTAATTCAAGCCTTGCTGTTCAGCATCTTGACCCTCAGCTATATCACCCTTGCGGCGGCGGGCGGCCACGAACACGAGGCGGAAAGCCACGCTGGTCCCGACTTCCCGTTGAGCAAGGATGACAAGGCTAACGAGGCTGCCGCCAGCTACGGTTGAGCCGCAGTAGATAGATGGGCGCGATTATCCGCCCCCGGTTTAGCCCCGCAACCTGCCGTGTGGCCGGTTGCCCGACCAAACACAACCTTAACCGCTTTTTCAAGGAGGATAGTTCCGTGGACGTTTTCGCTTTTCTCGGTAGTATGCTTCACGTGCTGGCCCAAGCCGCCTCGTCTGAAGCCAAGCCCATCAGCCGTCTCGCCGCCGGTATCGCCATCGGCGTGGGGGGCATCGGCCCCGGCATCGGCATCGGCATCGCGGTGAACGGCGCGTTGCAGGCGATTGGCCGCAACCCCGAAACCGCTGGTGAAGTCCGCACCACCATGATTTTGGGCGCGGGTCTAGCCGAGGCGGTCGCCATTTACGCCTTCGTCACCGCGCTGGTACTCATCTTCGTCTAGTAGCAAGGAGAACCTGCTATGCTTCTCAACGTTCTAGCCGCTGAAGGGACGGAGAACCGCCTGCCGCTTGGCTTGGATGGGTTGGATTTGATTTGGCAGATTGCTGCCTTCCTTGTCCTCATCCTGCTGCTACGCAAGTATGCCTATCAGCCCATCTTGAATATGCTCGACCAGCGGTCGGAGCGCATCCGCGAGAGCATCAGCAACGCGGAGCAAATCAAGAAGGATTTGGCCGAGGCCCAAGCCAACGCCCAGAAGCTGCTCGTCGAAGCCCGCCAGCAGTCGCAGGTCATCCTCAACAACGCGCAGAAGCAAGCTAACGAGGCGATTGCCACCAGCCGTGAGGAAGCCCAGAAGCAAGGCACCGCCTTGCTGGAGCGGGCGCAGCAGCA
>JBBSEE010000448.1:0-3315 GCA_038239995.1 Chloroflexia bacterium
CGCCAATCAATATAAGCTGGACGTAGAGTTCGCCAGCGCGGCGGTATTCAGCAGCTTCTTCTTCTCCGCGCTTACCCTCCCCTTGATGGCCGCCCTGCTGGGGGTGCGCTAAACCAACTCCCCTCCCAGCGGGAGGGGCGGGGACCGCAACTCCCCTCCCGCTGGAGGGGCGGGGGGTGGGAGAGGGTCGCGCCTCACGCACCCACCCCCAACCCCTCCCGCTGGGAGGGGAGTCCAGCAAACCCCCTCTTGCATTCACCACGATTTCACGGTATAATTAGGGTTGCTACACATCACCGCCACAATCCAAAATCTAAAATCTAAAATCCAAAATCGAATAATCCAGATGCTGGGGGGGCTTGGAGAGCCAAGCTGAGAGCGCGACCCGACCGATGTCGCCCACTCCTTGAACCTGAACTGGGTAATGCCAGCGTAGGGAAGCCGCCCGCGTGCCATCTCGGTACGCGCCTATCCGCCGACCCTATGTGGGGTGATGGCGGATTTTTGTTGCCAACTAAAGGGAGAACGATGCGGGCCTTGATAATCGTGGGGGGCGAGTTGACTGACTGGCCGCATCCGCTGGCGGGGTTGCAGCCGGGGCAGGCGCGGGCGGGCTGCGACTATCTTGTTTGCGCCGACGGGGGCAGCAACCACGCGCGGCGGCTGGGCTTGCGTCCCGACCTGATTGTGGGCGACCTCGATAGCATCAGCGCGGCGACGCGGCAGTGGGCGGAGCGTGAAGGCATCGCGGTGCGCGAGTATCAGCACGAACTGAAGCAGGAGAGCGACACCGAACTGGCCCTCATCGCCGCGTTGCAGGCCGGGGCGACGCACCTCATCATCCTCGGCGGGCTGGGCGGGCGGCTGGACCATAGCCTCGCCAACCTCGCCCTGCTGGCCCGCGATGAGCTAGCCACGTGCGATGCGGCGATATGGGATGGGGCGACCGAGGTGCGGATGCTGTGGCCGGGGCGGGTCAATCCGCTGCACGGCGGGGCGGGCGATACGCTGTCGCTCATCCCCTTCGGCGGCGATGTCACCCACATCCATACCACCGCCTTGCGCTACCCCCTGCGCGACGAAACCCTGTACCTACACCGTTCGCGCGGCATCAGCAATGTCTTGCAGGGCGATGAGGTAGAGGTGAGCTTCGCCGCTGGTCTGCTGCTAGCGGTCTTGAGCCATGAGCCGTGAGGCATGAGCAGTAAAAAGCCTTCCCCAGCGGGGAGGTTGGTGGGGGAGAGGCGTGAGCCGCCATTAGCCTCCCCCAGCGGGGGAGGTTGGTGGGGGAGAGGGGTGAGCCGCGATAGCCTCCCCCAGCGGGGGAGGTTGGTGGGGGAGAGGGGTGACGCGCATCAACGTTCATCGCAACTACCGCCAGCGGACGCGAAAGCCTGTCATGTGAGCGAGTGCAACCCGCCTCTACAGCACAGCCGCATTTTCCATTCATCACGCATCACTCATCACTTCATTCAAGAAAGGAGCAACACCATGGTTGACGATACGATTAAGCCCGCCGCCGAGGGTAGCGCGGGGTTCGATGGGCGCAAGCTGGCCCTGTTGGGGCTGGCCCTACTGGTGGTGTTCGTAGCATGGATACCGCTGTATAACTGGATACCCACCGCGTGGGTCAGTGATGCGACCGACCCCGGCAGCGGGGCAACCGTGCCGCAGGCGGTGGTCTCTACCGCGTTCTGGCTGCTGGTCATCGCCCTGCTGTTTGCCCTCAGCCGACAGGCGGGCGGGCTGCTCGATGCGTGGAACACCAACGAGCTAGTCACCATGGCGGTGTTGGCAGTCATCTTCGCGGTCGTGTTCAACCTGTGGTCATTCGCTACCAGCGGGCCGCTGAAGCCGCTGTACGATGGGTTGGGGGGTTGGAACAGCCTACTCAGTGGCGTATGGTTCATCCCCGGCTTGCTCGTGCCCTACATCATCAGGCGACCCGGCGCGGCTCTGCTGGGCGAGGGGGTGGCCGGTTTCCTCTCCTTCCTGCTGGGCAGCCCCTGGGGGTTCATGGGGGCAGCGATTGCCGGGTTGACGCAGGGGATAGGGGCGGAGACCGCCTTCGCCGCCACTCGCTGGCGCAACTACAGCCTGCCAGTGATGCTGCTGGCCGGGCTACTGTCGGCGATAACCGGCTGGGTGTTCGTCTACCCGATGTGGAACGCGGCCAACGCCTTCGACTTCAATCTGATTAACTTCATCGCTAGCATCATCAGCGTGGAGGTGATTGGGGTAGGGGGCAGCATCCTGCTCGCCAACGCCCTGCGCGGCACTGGGGTGCTAAACCGCTTCGCCATCGTGCGAGATAGCAAGGCGTGAGCGACGACGCGACCAACCCACTGGTCAGCATCGCGGCGGTCAGCTTCCAGTATGAGGGCAGCAACGCGCCGGTACTGCTTGCGGTCAACCTAAGCATCGCGCGGGGGGAGATACTGCTGCTGCTGGGGCCGAGCGGGGCGGGCAAGAGTACCCTCGCCCTCTGCCTAAACGGGCTGATTCCGCAGCAGATTGACGGGGCGATGCAGGGACGCATCACCGTGGATGGGCTGGACACACAGGGGGCGAAGGTGGCCGCGCTCTGCCAGCGGGTGGGGCTGGTGTTCCAAGACCCCGACGCGCAACTGGCGATGCTGAAGGTGGGTGACGAGGTGGCCTTCGGGCCGGAGAACCTCTGCCTGCCCCCCGCTGAAATCGCCGCGCGGGTGGATGAGGCGTTGGCCGCGGTCGGGCTGACGGGGCAAGCGGAGCGGGAGCATCGCACCCTCAGCGGCGGCAACAAGCAGCGGCTCGCCCTCGCCGCGATGCTGGCCCTGCGGCCCGCCCTGCTGGTCTTCGATGAGCCGACCGCCAACCTCGACCCGGCAGCCACTCGCCAGTTCTTCGCCCTCTGCGCCGAGTTGCGGGCGGCGGGGGCGACCATTCTACTCATCGAACACAAGCTGGATGAGATTGCGGGCATGGTGGACCGCGTGGCGGTGATGAACGCGCAAGGCTCAATCGCGGTGCTAGGGTCGCCCGCCCAAGTGTTCAGCGACCCCGATGTGGCGGCGCAACTGGCGGAATATGGCATCTGGCGGCCCCAAGTCAGCGAACTAGCCGCCCGCCTCCCCGCCCTTGCCCCCGCAGGCCGCTATCCCCTCACCTCTGCCGAGGCGGTTGCCCCTCTCGTTGCCCTCGCTCAAGCAAAGGGATGGTGTGCAGATACCAGCAACGATGTAGAGGTTCAGCAGGGCGTGATAAATCACGCCCCTACAGAGCCAATCCCAACCCAAACCTCAAACCTCAAACCTCAAACCTCAAACCTCAAAG
>JBBSEE010000449.1:0-3301 GCA_038239995.1 Chloroflexia bacterium
CCCCAGCCAGCCCGCCGCCCCCCCCCCTCGCAGCCGCAACGGGAGCAGCCCCGCCGCCAACGAGGGCAAGAAGGCGAAGAAGTAGCTGGATATGCTCAAGACCCTGCTGAAATCGCTGTCCCTGATTGCGATTGCCGCGCTGCTATTGTTCGGCAGCAGCGGCAACGACGATGGCCGCTGGCTAGCCTGTCTGTTCGGAGCCGCCCCCTTCATCCTCTACCTTGCATGGGAGGCCGTACCCCCCGCCGCCGCCCGCGAGAATCGCGCAGTGCAGCGGCTGGGCGGGGTGTTGCTCACCTTCTTCATCCTGATTAGCCTGCAACTATTGCGCGAACAGGTGCTGACCGCCGGTGCCACCCGCGACCGCCGCCAAGTGATTGACGCGGACAAGGGTATCGTCATCAGCGACCCCCGTCGTGCCGATGCCGAGCTACGCACCCAGCGGGGGCGCATCTATGACGCGGCGGGGCAGCCAGTCGCCGACCGCGTGGTGCTGCCCAACGGCTACGTGCAGCGCACCTACCCTAACCCCGACACCGCCTACCTTGCTGGTTACTACAGCCCGCTGCGCTTCGGCAATTTCGGGCTGGAGGATATGTACGACGACTGGATGAGCGGGCGGCGGGGCAACAATCCCCTCGGCGACCAGATTGACAACCTGCTGCACCGCCCCACCGTCGGCAGCGACTTGCACCTCACCATTGACCCCACGCTGCAACGAGTAGCGACCGATGCGCTCACCCACTGCGCCAACCCGCGCAACGGCTGCATCGGGGCGGCGGTGGTGCTGGACGCGCATAGCGGCGCAGTGCTAGCGATGGCAAGCAACCCCAGCTTCGACCCCAGCCAAATCGCTGCCGACCCTGCCGCTGACCCCGATACCGAACGCAAACGCATCACCGCCTATTGGCAGAGCTTGCAGGACAACCCCAGCAAGCCGCTGCTGCTGCGGGCCAGCGCGGGCCAATATCCCCCCGGCAGCACCTTCAAGACCGTCACCCTCGTGGCCGGGCTGGACACCGGCAAATATACGCTGCAAAGCCCCTTCGACGACCCCGGCTTCGTGGTCATCAACAATCACCGCGAGGTAGACTGCGCCACCTGCCGCCCGCCTACCTCGGTTCACCCCAGCAACAGCTTCAGCCTACAGGAGAGCTATCAGTGGTCGCTCAACGTGGTGTTCGCCACCGCAGCCTCGGCGGAGAAGGGTGGGTTGGGGGCGGCCACCATGGCCGATTACATTCGTCGCTTCTTCATCGGTCAAGACCTCAAGGCCGACTTCCCGCTCACCACCAGCCGCCTATGCGCCGATGGCGATGCGGGCAATCAGCAGTGCCTGTTCGATGCGAACAATGGCCCCAACTTGGTGGCGGAGAGCGCGTTCGGGCAAGGCGAGTTGCAGGTTACGCCGCTGCAAATGGCAGTGATTGCGGCGACGGTGGCGCGGGGGGGCGAGGTGCCGCGTCCCTACATGGTCAAGGGCATCACCGCCCCCCCCAATGATAGCGTGATTGACCTCACCCAGCCGCAGTCGCTAGGTCGGGTGATGACCCCGGAGACGGCTAAGACCGCCCGTGACGCGATGTACACTTCGATTCAGAAGGGCTGGGCGCACGCGGCGGGGATTGACGGTTACAGCGTGGGGGGCAAGACCGGCACCGCCGAGACGGGCCGCGCCGGGGTGTTCCATAGCTGGTTCATCGCCATCGCGGGCAAGGATGCGAACAATCCCGACTATGCCCTGTGCGTGATGTTCGAGAACGGCGGCGAAGGCACCCAAGTCGCCATGCCCGCCGCGCGGAAGATATTGCTGTACCTCTCCCAGAACGATGTGCCACGCTAGACGAGGGAGACGATGAACCGACGGGCGATAAGCACCCTCAGCGCGGCGCACCTGTTCACCGACATCAATCAGGGTGCATTGCCCGCGATGCTGCCATTCCTGATTGTGCAGCGGCATCTGTCCTACGAGGCGGCGGCGGGGCTGGTGTTCGCCGCCAATGCGGTTTCGTCGCTGGTGCAACCCCTGTTCGGCCACTTCGCCGACCGCCGTTCGATTCCGGGGCTGATTCCGCTGGGCTTGCTGGCCGCCGGGGTCGGTCTCGCTCTCATCGGGGTGGCCCCTAGCTACGAGTGGGCGGTGGTCGCCGCGCTACTCAGTGGCATCGGGGTGGCCGCCTTCCACCCCGGCGCGGCCCGCATCGTCAGCTACGCAGCGGGCGAACGACGGGCGACGGGGATGAGTTGGTTCGCCTTCGGAGGCAACGCCGGTTTTGCGGGCGGCCCCGCACTGATGACCGCGTTGATGGTCGGCTTCGGGCTGAACGGTTCGCTGCTAATGATTATTCCCGCAGTGATAATATCCGCCCTGCTCGCCAGCCAGCTTGCCCGCCTCACCGCCCTCGATGTCGCCCCTAGCCCCCGCAAGGGCGCAATCGCCGATACCACACCCCGCGACCGTTGGGGGGCGTTCTCCCGCCTCACCGCCGCGGTGGTGTGCCGCTCGATTATCGCCTACGCGCTGAACACCTTCCTGCCCCTGTATTGGATAAAGGTGCTGGGCCAAAACGAGGGCGCGGGCGGGGCGGCCTTGGCGGTGATGCTCACCAGCGGTGCCCTCGGCACTCTGCTGGTCGGCTGGCTGGCGGACCGCTACGGGCGGCGCACGGTAGTGTTCAGCTTGGTCGTCACCCTCACCCCCCTACTGCTGCTCCTCCTCAGCCTGAAGGACGCAGGCTGGGCGACGATGGTGCTGATACCGCTGGGTCTCGCCCTCGTCGCCCCCACCAGCGTGATGGTGGTGCTGGGGCAAGAGTACCTGCCCAACCGCATCGGGGTCGCTTCTGGGGTCACGCTGGGCTTGGCGATGAGCGTGGGCGGGCTATCCGCGCCGATACTCGGCTGGGTGGCGGACAATCACGGCCTGCACACCACATTGCTGGGCATCGCCTTCCTCCCGTTGCTGGTCGCCGCCCTCGCCTACACTTTGCCTCGCCCGCCCCGCAAGGCCCGCCCCCGCGCTACCTCCGCCCGCCCCCCGCTGCGGTTCAGCCCCGCCAGCGAGCAAGCCGATTAGCCTAATGTAGGGCGGAAAAGCAGCCAATGGATTGAAAAGCCGGATAAATGGATTATTTTCATCATAGCAAAGGGGCGAATCTTCGCAGATTCGCCCCCTTGTTTGATTCTAGCTTCTATCTTCTGCCTACGGCGTGGTTACTCCCTTGTACACAATCTGACACATCTGGTCGCGCTGGATGTTCAGGTTGGGCCGGAAGGTGCCGTCGGGGAAACCGTTGACCAC
>JBBSEE010000450.1:0-3296 GCA_038239995.1 Chloroflexia bacterium
CCATCCATGCCGTGTACCACCACCGCATGGCGCGAACCGAGCGTCCGCAACGCTTCGCCCATCTTGCGGGCAATCACCTCATCGGCCACGCCCAGCAGTTGCATCTCCGCCCGCGCCGGGTTGGTGAGCGGGCCGAGGATGTTGAACACGGTGCGAATGCCGATTTCGCGGCGGGGCGGGCCAGCGTGCTTCATCGCGGGGTGGAACAGGGGCGCGAACATGAAGCCGATGCCCGCCTCGCGTAGGCACCGCCCCACTCCCTCCGGCCCTAGCTCTAGTTTCACCCCCAATGCCTCCAGCACGTCCGCGCTACCGCACGCACTGCTCATCGCTCTATTGCCGTGCTTGGCGACCGTTACTCCTGCCCCGGCGACCACAAACGCGGCGGTGGTACTGACGTTGAAGCTCCGCGCCCCATCGCCCCCCGTGCCGCAGGTGTCCAGCACGGGGCCATCGTGTTCCACATGGGTGGCACGTTCGCGCATCACCCGCGCTAGCCCTGCGATTTCAGCCACCGTCTCGCCCTTCATCCGCAGCGCAGTGGCGAATGCGCCGATTTGCGCCCCGCTGGCCTCGCCATCCATAATCTCGGCCATCGCCGCCGCTGCCTCATCGCTGTCGAGGCTCTGTCCCGTGACTAGCTTGCCGATTGCTTCGCGTATCATTTGCACTCCTCGCTTCAACCATTCCCCTCCCAGCGGGAGGGGCGGGGGGTGGGTGCGTAACGCGCGACTCGCTCCCCCTCCCTGCCTCCCCCAGCGGGGGGGGGAGTCTAAAACCTGCCCGCCAGAAAGTTCTTTAGTATCACCTTACCATGCTCGGTGAGGATGCTTTCGGGGTGGAACTGCACCCCGACCGTGCCGCGATGTTCGCGGTGCTGCGCCGCCTGGATGGTGCCGTCGTCGGCCCACGCGGTGACTTGCAGGGCGGGCGGCGCGGTTTGCGGTTCGATCACCAGCGAGTGGTAGCGGGTGGCAACGAAGGGGTTGGGCAGACCGGCAAAGATGCCCGCCCCATCGTGGCGAATCAGCGAAGTCTTACCGTGCATCGGCTGCGGGGCACGCACGATGCGCCCGCCGAACACCTGCCCGATGCACTGCAAGCCGAGGCAAACCCCCAGTATCGGCAGCTTGCCGCTATACGCCTCGATAATCGCGTTGCTGTTACCTGCCTCGTTAGGAGTACATGGGCCGGGGCTGATCACGATTGTTTGAGGCTGCATCGCGGCCACATCGGCCACGTCTACCACATCGTTGCGCCGCACTTCAACCTCGGCTCCCAGTTCGCAGAGATACTGGTACAGGTTGTAGGTGAAGCTATCGTAGTTGTCTATCAGCAGTATCATAGCTCCTCCGCCATATCCAATGCCCGCATCACCGAACCCAGCTTGCTCTCGGTCTCGCGATACTCGGCGGCAGGGTCGGAGTCGGCCACGATGCCCGCGCCCGCCTGCATCGCTGCCTTACCGTTCGCCAGCAACACGGTGCGGATGGTGATGCAGGTGTCGAGGTTGCCGTCGTAGCCGATATAGCCGACCGCCCCGCCATATGGCCCGCGCTGCTCATCCTCTAGCTCGGCGATGATTTGCATCGCGCGTATCTTTGGTGCGCCGCTGAGTGTCCCTGCCGGGAAGCAGGCCCGCAGTGCATCCACCCCGCTCATCCCCGGCTTCAGCTTGCCTTCCACCTCGCTGACGATGTGCATCACGTGGCTGTAGCGTTCCACCTCCATCAGCCGCGTGACCCGCACGCTGCCGGGTTGCGACACGCGGCCAATATCGTTGCGGCTGAGGTCCACCAGCATGATATGCTCGGCCCGCTCTTTGGGGTCGGCCAGCATCTCCTCGGCTAGGGCATCGTCGGCTGCCGGTGTGGCCCCACGTGGCCGCGTCCCGGCAATCGGGTGGCTGGTAATCACCCCATCCTGCACCCGCACTAGCATCTCTGGCGACGCGCCCACCACTGCCGCCCCCCCCAGTTGCAGATAGTACATATAAGGCGAAGGGTTGACCGCCCGCATCGCCCGATATACGTTCAACGCCGACCCCGCGTACTCGCGTAGCACGCGGCGTGATGGCACCACCTGAAAGATGTCCCCCGCCACGATGTACTGTTTGGCCCGCTCCACATAACCCTCGAAGGTTAGTGATGAGTTGAGGTTTGAGGTTTGAGGTTTGAGGTTTGAGTGCTGGGTTGAGGGTGGCGCGGTAGCAGACCCCTCTCCCCGCGGGAGAGGTTGGGTGAGGGAGAATGGCGCAACACCTTGTGGCCCATTGTAGCTAGTTTGTGAAAGTGAGTTCAGCTTCTCTGCTAGCGCGTCTATCCTTGCGCTAGCAGCGGCATAAGCGGCGGCCACATCTGCGCCCTCGTCCAGCGTGAGGTGGCTGATGATTTGGATGCGCTGGCGCACATGGTCGAAGGCAAGTAGGTCATCAGCATACATGAACACCGCCAGCGGTAGGGCAGCAGCGAGGGGATGTGGACGGGTCGGCACGGGCAGCCGCTCGAACTTGGCCGCCGCCTCGTAACTGAGGTAGCCGACTGCCCCGCCATTGAAGCGTGGTAGCCCCACCACCAGCAGCAGCCGATAATCGCCCATCGCCTCGTCAATCGCGGCTAGTGGGTCGGTGTAAGCGGCGGGGTTCGTCTCCGCATAGCCATCGGCGCGGCGCAGGCGGATGAGCTTGCCCTCCTCCCCCAGCCGCAACACCAGCGTGGGGTCAGCCCCGATGAAGCTGTAGCGGCCAATCCGCTCCCCGCCCTCGACGCTCTCCAGCAGGAAGGCGTAGTCGGCCTCGCCCGCCACCCGCTGGTAGGCCGCGACCGGGGTAAGCAGGTCGGCCAGTGCCTCGCGGTAGATAGGGACGCGCAACTTGCCCCCGCCCGCCTCGCGCACCATCGCGGTCACTTGTTCGATTGTGGGGTAATAGGTCGGCACTGTCTGTTTCCTTGCGAGGCATAGAAAAAGCCCACGACCTTATCACATAGATAAGGGACGTGGGCCAAATATGCCTCGCGGTGCCACCCTTGGTGGGCTGCGGATTGCAGCCCCACTCGACGAGTACCGGTGTGCTGCTGCCAGCGTCGCTGATACCCCGCGCCCAGATAACGGTGGCGTTTCCGGCGAAGCCTACTAGCCTGACAGGGCGTTCGGTCCGCAACTCCCAGAGCCATTCACCACTCGCGCCCCGCGCCACCTTCACACCTACCGGCGGCTCGCTGTGCGTCGCATCTAGCGGCTACTCGTTCTGTTCACAGTCGTTGGTTATTAACGTGGGGCGATTATAACACGGCGGG
>JBBSEE010000451.1:0-3291 GCA_038239995.1 Chloroflexia bacterium
ATCAGCACGTAGGGGGTGTCGGCGGTGGAAATCCACAGGTCTATCGTGCCCTCCAGACTCGTATCGCCGAAGGTGGACAATAGGGCGGTGAGGTCCTTGACGCTGCCGCTGATGTGCTTGGTGTCCACGCCGTCAATCTTCTCGTCGCCCATATCCTTCAGCACCGGCTTGATTTGCTTAAACCGCGCATCGTTGATGTTATCTCACATCTTGGTAAGCTGGTCTATGTTAGAAGTCATGATTGCGGCATCCTCACTCTTGGTAAAGGTCTGGCCGCCGTCGCTACTGAGGTAGGCGTTGCTGCCCACCATGATAGCTTGGATGTCATGGCCCGAGGTGGAAGTGGAGATCTTGAAGTTATATTTGGCAAGGTCAAGGTCGGCACTGAGCGTACCGTGTGTGCCTGCCGTGGTTGCATCCACATCAATGTGGTAGCTCTTGGCCGCCCGCATATTGGTGGCGGCCTGCTTGAGCAAGTCGGCGGGGCCGACGGTCGGGGCGGGGGCGGTGATGGGGGCAGGTTGATTGGGCTGGCTGATATTGGCGGGTTGCTTCAGCAAGGCGGCGTTACGGTCAGCGGAAAAGAAGATAAAATAACCCCCCACTGCGCCGCCCACAATCAGCAGGAACACAAAGGTGATGACCATCATGGCGATGGGGAGACGGCGGGGCGGCGGCTTGAGCCGCGTCGGGGGCAGGAACTGGCCGCCGGTCTGGTAGCTGGGGGGCGGATAAGCGGGATAAGCGAGGTAAGCTGGCTTAACCGCGTCGGGTGGGAGATACTCTGGCCCCGGTGGGGAATAGTCGGGGGGCAGGGGGTAGAAGGGTGGTGGGGGTGCGGAGCCGAGCGGTTGGTTGGGGTCGTACATCTGCTTCCTCCCTTTCCCTAAATTGCACGCGGGCCACTTGGTTTGGTGAAGGCAAGGAGCGTCCGGGGTAGGACGCTCCTCGTCGGTTATGCTGAGATTGATTAGTTGCTGGTGGGCGGAGCCTTGATGTCTACCGGCTTGTTTACGTTGCTCCACGTAATGGTAGCCTTGAGGTCGCTGCCGCTACTCGTGCCTGCCACCTTCTCTTGGCAGACAATCGAGCCATCAGTGGCAGTCCATATGTCAATGGTGCCGTCGAAGCTAGCACCGCTGCCCGCCGCGTTCAGGCTGGGGATGTCTTTGGCGTTGGCCGTCATGTGCTTGCAGGTAGTGCCCGCGATGGTTTCGGTGGCGGGGCTGCCGTCCTTGATTTGGTCCTTAGCCTTGTCAATGTCGGCTGCGTTGAAGCTGTCCCACATCTTGGTGAATTGGTCCAAGCTCGAAGTCATGCTGGAGGCATCGGGACTCTTAGTAAAGGTCTTGCCACCATCGCTGCTCAGGTAGGCATCGCTGCCCACCACCACAATCTGAATGTCCATGCCACTGGCCGAGGTGTTCAACCGCAAGTTCTTGTTGGTGAGGTCAATGTCGCCATTGAACTTAACCGCTGTCGTTCCCGCAGTGACATCGGCATCCATGTGGTAGCTCTTGGCCGACTTCATGTTGTTGGCGGCGGTCTTGAGTAGGTCGGCATTGCTCATGTTGGCGTTGCCGCCACCGCTGCCGGGGGTGCCATTGTCGCCACCGCAGGCGGCAAGGGTGAGGGCGATGACGAGGATTGCTGCTAGGCTTACGATTCGGTTTTTGATGCTCACTTGGATTATCCTCCTTAAGGATGTTGCTCTGACCACACCGCATTTATAAGCCGATGCAGTAGAAATAATAAGTTGTGGCGCGGGCCGGGGTCGAGGTGGGCGGGGCTTGTCCCCATCCTACCACCGTTATACCAGCCTGCCGCTAGCTGGTCAATCGGCAAACTTGCCGCGCACTCGGTCGCGCCGGTTAATACGCAATTGGCAGGGTAAAGGTTGCAGGGCAGCCGCCCCACCGAACGCATCACCCCACTTGCGCTTAGTGATTATACCGAATTGCAGGGGTCTGGGTCAATAGCCTTTACATAGTTATGGTAGCGATAATGGGGGGCGATTACCTTACCGATTGTAAGGTAAACAAAAACACCGACCAGTTAGGTCGGTGCGAGGGGGTGGACGGAGTAGGATTCGAACCTACGAAGGGTTGCCCCAGCAGGTTTACAGCCTGCCCCCGTTGGCCGCTTGGGTATCCGTCCGGGTGGGTGAGATGATACAGGGAGCCGCCGGTGGGATTCGAACCCACAACCTACTGTTTACAAAACAGTTGCTCTGCCGTTGAGCTACGCCGGCACGAGCGTTCGCGCCGACTTATTATACTGAAACCCCCCACGTTTGTCAAGATTATCCCCGCATGGTATAATCGCACCGCCATCACCACCCCTGAAGCAAGGAGTAATCATGAGCGAACCGCCGTCCCCCAAATACGAACAATCCCCCCTTAGCTGGAAGCCGAGCAGCGCGGCCCAAGCCGCCCGCCTCAGCGATGAGGTTCACATCAGCAGCCTGTCGGTCTTCTTCCCCGATTACAACGATGGCGGCACGATTGCCAGTATGGTGCTGGCCGCCCTGAAGGTGTGCGAACAAGTAACCGATGACTACGAGGTGATCGTGGTCAACGATGCCAGTACCGATTACAGCCAAGAGATACTTGACGACCTCGCCGCGCAGTATCCCCGCTTCCGCTTCATCCGCCACCAGACCAATCGCGGCTACGGCGGGGCGTTGCGAAGTGGGTTCGCCGCCGCGACTAAGGAGTGGGTGTTCTACACCGACGGTGACGCGCAGTACGACCCCCACGAGTTGGTCAAGCTCATCGCCGCGCTGCGCCCCGATGTGGATATGGTCAACGGCTACAAGATTGCCCGCTCCGACCCCTTCTTCCGCATCATCATCGGCAGGATATACCACTATGGGGTCAAGCTGATGTTTGGGCTGCGGCTGCGCGACACCGACTGCGACTTCAGGCTCATCAGCAAGCAGGCGTTGGACAATATCAACCTCACCTCGGATACGGGGATGATTACGGTGGAGCTACAGCGCAAGCTGCAAGACGCGGGCTACAAGTTCGCCGAGGTGCCGGTGCATCACTATCATCGTGCCTATGGGCAGAGCCAGTTCTTCAACTTCCCGCGCATCTTCCGTACCTTGACCGGCCTGCTGGGGCTGTGGTGGCAGCTAGTGGTCAAGGGCGAGAGCCGCCGCGCAAGGCGGGCAGCGGCGCGACGACGGCAAGCCCGCTAGCAGATTAGGTTCAACGGAGAAAGCGGATACGGAGATGTAGGGGCGCAGATTCATCGCGCCCCCCGACTCGCCAGCGGATACCCCGAACC
>JBBSEE010000452.1:0-3275 GCA_038239995.1 Chloroflexia bacterium
AGCGTCTTCTACCAGTTCGTGGAGACCGCCCACTCCAAGAGCGTGGTCAACGGCTACCCCGACAACACCTTCCGCCCCAACAACCCCATCACCCGCGACCAGATGTGTTCGATTGTGTATAAGGGGGTGACGACTCCATAGGTAAATGAAGAAGGTAGAAGGTAGAAGGTAGAATCATGGGGGTTCATCCCTACGTTTCGCCCCCATGAAAAGTAAAGGGAGATTAGCAGGGGTCTGGGGGTGACGACACATAAGAGGAGACTAGCGGGGGTATGGAGGGTTGACCCCCAGAGGCCGACCTACCAGATTAGCTAATCGGCACTACGCGCGGCAAGGTTTGTAGCTAGCGACTAGCATACAAGCACTTCACCAACTGGGGGTCAACCCCCAGACCCCCGCTAGTTTCCTTCTACGTTTGTTGATGCGAAACGTAGGTGCAATGGCGTTGATGCGTGGCACGCGGGCGGATGCCCTCCGCCGCAACACCAACGCAGCAAGGGAGGCGAGATGGGCGACACCAACAACGTTTGGGGCACGCAAAACAACGTCAGCGGCAACCAGTTCAACGCCGATGGCAATATCCTGTTCGCGGAAAAAGGCAACATCTACGTCACGATGGAAGGGGGGCAACGCTTCAGCCGCCCGTTCATCGGGGTGCCGCCCATGCCCGCCGGGTTCGTCGGTCGCGGGCGTGAACTGGACCAGCTACGTGGCTACCTACAAGCGGGCGGCGGGGTCGCTCATGTGGCGATTGCCGCGCTGAATGGCATGGGCGGGGTGGGCAAGACCAGCCTCGCCACCCGCCTCGCGTGGGATGCCGCCACCCTCGCCCGCTTCCCCGGCGGGGCGATGTGGGCCAGCCTCGGCCCCAACTTCAGCTTGACCGAAATCCTCAACGCATGGGGCGATGCCCTCGGCCTGAAGGTGGGCGGGGTGGCCGCCGAACTCGCGGTGCAGCGCATCGGCCAGCGCATCGCCGACCAGCCCCGCCTGATTATCCTCGACGACATCTGGGCGGGGGAGGGCGAACGTGCCGCCCAATTGCTGCGAACCGTCGCCAACCCCGGCTGCGCCTGCCTGCTCACCACCCGCGACCGCAACCTTGCCACCCGCCTCGCCCATCACGCCATCACCGAGGTGGGCGACCTTATCCCCGCCGAGGCCGAGTCGCTGCTGCTCGATTTCTGCCCCCGCCTCGCCGTGGTGGACCCCGCCGCCCGCCCTTCCGTCCCTGCCCGCCTCGCCGCCCGCCTCGGCTACCTCCCCCTTGCCCTCCGCCTCGTCGCTGCTCGCCTTGCCGAGCATGATAGCTCCCTCGCCGAGTTGCGCCTCGTGCTGGGCGAGATGGAGTCCACCCGCGCGTGGCTGAACCTGTCCGACGACCGTGACCGCAAGCTGACCGAGGTGATTGCCCTCAGCGTCTCCTCCCTGCCCGATGAACGCCACCGCGCCGCCGTCGCCGCCCTCGCCGCCTTCGCCCCCAAGCCGGAGAGCTTCACCCTCGCCGCCGCCCTTGCCGTGACTCAGAGCGACCCGCTGGTCATCGGCCTGCTGGCAAAGCGCAACCTGCTGGAGACTCAGCCCGACGACCGTTTCGCCTTGCACCAGATTATCGCCGACTTTACCAACCCCGTCCCCGACCCCGCCCGCGCCCGCCACGCCCAGCACTACCTCGCCCTGATGCAGCAGAGCAAGGACGAGGACTGGCCCACCATCGAGGCGGAGTACCCCCAAATCCGCCACGCATGGCAGTGGGTCAGCCGCGCCCCCACCAACGCGGGGATGATACTTGATTATATCGGGGCGGCCCGGAGCTTCCAGACCCGCCGCGCCTACTGGCTGGATGAGAAGGCATGGATAGTACGCGGGCTAGAGCTAGTCCAAGCCGATGAAGACCGCAAAACCGAGGCGACACTGCGGCACAACCTCGCCTATGTCTATGATGCGTTGGGCGACCCACAGCAGGCTCTCGACTACTATAACCAAGCGCTCCCCCTGCGACGGCTGGTTGGCGACCGCGCGGGCGAAGCATCCACTCTGCACGACCTAGGCTATATGGCCGACAAACTGGGCGACGCGCAGCAGGCCCTCGACTACTACAACCAAGCCCTCCCCCTGTGGCGGATGGTCGGCGACCGTGCGGGCGAAGCTGTAACCATGTACAATATGGCGGCGATTTATGAGGGCAAGGGGGATTACGCTGAAGCAGTGCGCCTGCTCGAACAAGTGGTGGCGATTGACAAGGCTATCAATCATTCTGACCTAGAAAGTGACATTGCGGTGCTAGAGTACATCCACGGCAAGCTGGCCGCGTCATAGGCCAGCGGAGCAGCCGCCAACGGACGGGTGGAGGCGAGGGGGACCAGCAGCCAACGGATTGTAAAAACGGATAAACGGATTAGGGTTGGTCGCAAGGGAGACACAATGGCGTAGTGGGCGCGGGCCACCCGCCCCTACGTAGGCCATTCGTTTATTCGTTTCTACGCATCCGTTGGCCGTAGTTCCGATGAACGTTAGTGTGGGGCACGTGGGCGAGTGCAACCCGCCCCTACGTTAGCCGTCCGCTTGTCCGCTTTCAAGTCCGCTGGCTGGCTTGTCCGCTGGCTAGTCGGTTTTTGGCCCCAAACAACAAGGCCGCCCCCACCTGCGGAGCGGCCTCATGGCTCATGCCTCATCCCTCATCCCTGCCTACGAGCGAGTGAGGCGATTGCGGAAGTAATAGGTGGAGGCGGAGACGAACACGGCGGCGATAATCGCGAGGGTGACAACCGACCAGCCAATTGTGGTCCAGTCAATATCGGCGTGAAGGACAGGGTCGCGCACGGCGTTGAGGGCGGTGTTGAAGGGGTTGAACTTGGCTACCTCGGCCACCCAGCCGCCGATGAGGGCGAGGGGCAAGAACGAACTGGACAGCATGAACAGCGGCATGGTGATGAAAGTGCTGACCGACATCACCGCTTCGCTGCGCTTGGTGAGGATCGCGACAAGGTTGCTGAGGCCGCTGATACCCAACCCGAACAGGAAGGCAATCACGTAGGTAATCACTATCGCGCTGATGCCGCCTTGGACGCGGAAGCCCATGATGAAGGCGACGATGAAGATGATGGTCACTTGCAGCATCGCGGTCAACACCGAGGCGAACATTCGGCTGAGGACGATGGCGACGCGACTGACCGGGGTGGCGAGCATCTTGTCTAGCACTCCCGTCTCCATGTCGCTGATAATCGAGGTGCCGCTCCATGCCCCACTGAACAACACCGTCTGCATGATAATCG
>JBBSEE010000453.1:0-3261 GCA_038239995.1 Chloroflexia bacterium
CTTCAGCTTGTCGAGGTCGCTAATCAGGGCGACATCTTCGAGCAGGGTCGCTAGAGCCGATTCGCCCTCTAGGTGGGTGTAACCTTGCGCCACGGTGAGCAACTCCTGCACGTTGCGCCAGCGGTCATCACCCTCGTCGCTGCCATCGCGCAGCGCGTCGAAGAAGTTGCCCCGCTCTAGCACCATGGCGATCAGTTGGGGCAGGGGGGTTTCGGCCTTGAGGGTGATGAACTCTTCGAGGATGCGGGCCAACCTAATCAGCGCGGCCACACTGGCGGGGCGCAACTCCAGCGATTGGGCCATCTGCTGGGCCTCGGCCTGCTGCTCATGTTCCGGCTGTTCGCTGGCAAGCAGCATCTGCAAGGCGGCGTAGGCGGGCAGGTTGTGGCCGGCGGCCCAGCGTTCCAGTTCCGCCCATGTCGCGCTGCCGATGCCCCGCCCGAAGGGGGTATTGTTAATCACCCGCGCAAGGCTGAGGCCGTCGAAGGGGTTGAGCAGCAGGCGGAGGAAGGCCAGCACATCCTTGACCTCGCGCCGCTCGTAGAACTTGACCCCGCCCACCAGTTGGTAGGGCACATTGTAGCGGATGAACGCTTCTTCCAATGCCCGCGACTGCGCGTTGGTGCGATACATCACCGCGCAATCGCGGTTGCGCGTTCGCCCCGTCTGCACCAGCCGCTCGATCTCCGCCACCACGAAGCGGGCCTCCTCCTCCTCGTTGTACGCCTCGTACACGGTGATGGGCAGCCCCGCCTCCTTGTCCGTCCACAGCCCCTTGTCCTTGCGTTGGGTGTTGACCGTAATCACGCTCTGGGCCGCGTCGAGGATGTTCTGAGTGGAGCGATAGTTCTGCTCTAGGAGGATAACCCGCGCGTCGGGATAATCATGCTCGAAGTTGAGGATATTGCGGATGTCCGCGGAACGCCAGCTATACACCGATTGGTCGGGGTCGCCCACCACGAAGATGTTGCGATGCTTATCCGCCAGCAGCTTGACCAGCACGTACTGGGCGTGGTTGGTATCCTGATACTCGTCCACCAGCACGTGTTCATATCGCTCTTGGTAGCGGGCCAGCAGGTCGGGGCGGGTGTCAAACATCGCCACCGTGGTCATAATCAGGTCATCGAAGTCGAGGGCGTGGTTGGCTTTGAGCAAATCTTGGTATTTCTTGTACACGCGGGCGGCAAGCTCCTCCCAATAGTTGCTGACCGTCTTGGCGTACTCGTTGGGGGTGATTAGCTCATTCTTCGCCTTGCTGATGACCGTGCTGAACGAGCGAGGGGTGTACTGCTTGCTATCCAGCTTGAGGGCTTGCAAGGCCTGCTTGAGGATGCCCTGCTGGTCGTCATCGTCATAGATGGCGAACTGGCGGTCAATCCCGGCGTTCTCCCCCTCGCGGCGGAGGATGCGGGCGCAGATGCTGTGGAAGGTGCCGACCGTGAGTTGCTTGGCCGCCTCGCCGATGATACTCGCCAGCCGCCCCTTCATCTCATTGGCCGCCTTGTTGGTGAAGGTGACGGCGAGGATGTGGTAGGGGTCAACCCCGCGTTCGGCCACGAGGTAGGCGACGCGGTGGGTCAGCACGCGGGTCTTGCCGCTGCCCGGCCCCGCAAGGATGAGGACTGGCCCATCCCCCGCTTCGACCGCCTGCCGTTGGGCGGGGTTCAATCCTGCGCTGCTGCTTGGGGTGGTGGTCAAAAGCTGCTCTCCTCTAGTGCCTCATACAAATGAGCCGCGCTTCAACGCATCTTTAGGCTCATACCAAACGGCCTCGACGAATCTTTGAATCTGTTCAACAAATCGCCAGACGACTTCGCCGTCAATTGGGTGTTCGCCATGTTGGCGGCCAACTTCTTCTATACTATCACGCTTGTTAGCCGGTAGACGTTCCGCGTGCCTGAGTAGGAACACGTTATCTATCGCGGTCAGTCTTGGGTCTTCTGGCTTTATGTCGAGGTACTCTGCAAGGATGAAATATTGAGCGATGGGACACCCTTGCTTCAAGTGTGCGGCGGTGCCTGCTGCTTCTTGGAACATAGTCTTATCCAGATTAACCTTGCACTCCGCCGCTAGCACCGCGAGGATGAATGCTCCTTCAGTAGTCACGGCCCGCTCAAAGTTTGGTTCGGATGAAAACTTGTAATGTATCCTTGCACCGAACACGAAATCTTGGTCTTTGGTCTTCACTACTACTTCAGGTTTGCTCATCAGGGCAGTAACGCTGCTAGGGCGGAACGATAGCGACATGAAAGCGTTCTGTGGCCCAGTGGTAATATCAATCCCCTCCAGCCCGATGATAATCTCTGGCCGAACCAGATGCACTAGGAACTCCTCCATCACTGAACTGTCGAGCTTCAGTTGCCCTCGCTGCCGCTTCAACACTGGTGAGCCACGTCGCATGATAACCTCAAGTTCAAGGTAGTTCTTATATTGATTGAGTAGTTGCACCATCTGCAAAACTCTAACCTTGCCCGTAGTGGTAAGCGCGTCCAATGCGCTAATCCATTGCTCGTACTGGACGACTGCCTCGTTCAAAACTTGAATGTCTGTACTGATTTTATTGTTCTTGATTGCCGCCACAAGTTTGTCGCGGTGGGGGGTGGGTAGCCTCATTGCCTGCTCCTCGCTTGGGTGAAGGAAAATAGCGGTGAAGGTTGCACCAAGGTCGCCTCCTTAATCGCAGCCTCGACCCCGGCTTTAGCAGAGGGCGATGCGTCGGGCATCGCTCTAGCGAGCATCCAGACTGCTACTTGACGAGCAAAGTCGTCGCTCTTAACCTGCACCTCGGCATTTGGCATTAGAGTGAGCAAATCCTCGGAAATACCAATCCCAAAGCGATTGGTAAAGCACCGCTCCTGCCAATTGGTAAGTTGGAAACCCGCACCGCCGCTTGCCAGTATCGCCAATATCTGACCGTTCCTAAAGCTAAGGCCTTGTACTTTGGACTCGCGACCAATAACCACAATCGCCTTACCCTTTGGCTTTAGCGTCCGCCGCATCTCTTGCAGGGCTTGTTGCATATCAAGACAATATTGGATGAGTGTAAGGAAGCGATTACTGCGGTGCTTGCGATTGGCCCCAATCTCGGAACGCGCCACTTTCAGCACATCCCAACCCATTAGCTCCATTGCTTTGCGATAATTTTGATGATAATTGAACACATTGATATAAGGTGGTGAGGTAATGACCAAATCAATGCTTTGGTCGGCGAGTGGAAGTTGTCGCGCATCGGCGGCAAGCACTTGGCAAGGTATTGGGCTA
>JBBSEE010000454.1:0-3252 GCA_038239995.1 Chloroflexia bacterium
AACTCAAACCTCAAACCTCAAACCTCAAACCTCGCCCTCCTCCTCTTTGTCGCAATCATACTATACGCAGCGTTCGCCCTGTGGTTGGTGTTGCAGGTGGACTTCATCGGCCACGCCGACTATGCCGACAACGCGGTGGTGGCCCGCAACCTCGCGCACGGGCTAGGGGCGACTACCGACTATGTGGCTCAGTTCTACACCGCTTATCCTCGCGTGCAGCACCCCGCAGATACGTGGCCGCTGCTGCAACCGCTGCTCATCGCCCCGTTCATCTGGCTGCTCGGCGACAGCACGTGGGTGGCGAAGCTGCCCAACCTATTGCTCGCCCTCGCCCTCGCTAGTAGCGTGTTCTACATTGGCAAGCGGCTGTGGGATGCGCGGGTGGGGTTGCTGGCCGCGCTACTCACCCTCGCCTATCCCTACCTGCTGTACATGGTGGTCTATCCCGCCAACGACCTCGTGTTCGCCCTGCTGTCCCTCTGGCTGGTCTATATCGTGGTGCGCTGGCGGCTGGGGGTGGGCGGCTGGTGGGTGTGGGCGGGGTTCGGGGCGTTGGCCGGGCTGCTGGTCTGGGCCAAGCCGAGCGGGGCGATACTGGTCCTCGCCCTATTCGGCTACGCGCTGGGGCGGGCATGGCTGGCGCGGGGGCAGGGTGGTGCGGGGAGGAGGATGTGGCTGACCGCCATGACTGCGGCTGGGGTGGGGCTGGCGGTGATTAGCCCGCTGCTGGTTCGCAACATCGGCACCTTCGGTGCGCCATTCTACTCGACCGAGAGCTACGATGCGTGGGTGCTGAAGTGGTATCCGCCCTATGAGCGCATCTACGGCTACTGGTCGCCGCGCGATTTGCCCAACCGTAGCTGGCTGCTGCGCTACGGCTTCGACAATATTTACAAGTACGAGGGGCGGGAGATTAGCGCGTTGGCGGTCGGCAACTCCCCCGCGGGCGGCGGTGATGGGTTGCTCGGTGGCGACATCGGTAGCCCGCTGGCGGTAGGGCTGGCGATACTCGCGCTGGTGGTCGCGCCGCGCGGCTGGCGGCTAGGCCAGCGGATTATCTTCAACGGAGCAGGGGATGCTAGCCAGCGGATTAGGTTCAGCGGAGAAGCGGACACAGCGGATGGCGAGCCAAGCGAAAGCCTCTCCCCGCGGGAGAGGTTTGGTGAGGGAGAAGCCCGCCCTACACCCACGCCCCAAGCAACTGAACCCCCCATCCCCATAAGCCTCTCCCCGCGGGAGAGGTTGGGTGAGGGAGGAGTTCCCCCCGCCTCAGTAGCCGCGCCGCTGCTGATTAGCCTGCTGCTTTATGCTGGGTTCATCGTCGGTTACTGGCACTATGAGGCGCGTTACTTTCAGGCTTACGCGGTGTGGGTGTTCCTGCTGGCGGCGGCGGCGATATTTTGGCTGTACGATGTGCTAGCCCGCCGTGCGGTCGTCGTCGGGGCAGTCGTCGCGCTGGGGCTAGCTGCCGCATTGCTCGTGCCCGCGCTTATTCAAATCGCCGCTGACACGCCAAACTATGCGGGAGCGACCCCGATGGTGGAGGCGGGGCAATGGCTGGAGCAGCACACCGCCCCCGCCAGTGTGGTGATGAGCCGCAACCCATGGGAGTTTAGCTGGCACAGCCACCGCCTCGGCGTGATGATACCGAACGACCCCAAGGACCTCAACCGCAGCCTGCCGCAAATCAAGGCCGCCGCGCAGCAGTATGGCGCGACCTACCTGATGCTCGACCACCTCGGTTCGCCGGGGGCCACCTACTTCCGCACCGACTGGCGGCGCGATATTGCCCCTATGTACAACCCGCGCACCGCTTGTCGCGGCTTCAGCAAGGTATACGAGAACAAGAACGTAATTATTTATCGCATGGATGTGGTGGCGATAGGCGACAGTTGTAATACATTATCCCGAAAGTGTAAAATAAGCGGCATGAAGATTTGTATGGTCACATCGTCATATCCCAAGTATCGCGGTGACGTTACCGCGCCGTTCATCGAGGGCATCGCCACCAGCGTTGCCAACCTCGGCGCGGGCAACGAGGTTCACATCCTCGCCCCCTACCACCCCGACCTGCGCCATGCGCGGATCGAGCAAGGGGTGCATCTGCACTTCTTCAAGTACGCCCCCATCCGCAACCTGAACATCTGGGGCTACGCCGAGTCGTTGGAAGCCGACATCAAGCTGAAGGCGGCGATCTACCCACTCACCCCGATTGTGCTGTTCAGCAGTGCGTGGTCGCTGCTGCGGCTCACCAGTCGCATCAAGTTCGACGTGATGCACGCGCATTGGGTGATACCGAACGGGCCAGTGGCCGCGATGGTGGCGCGGGTGCGGCATCTGCCCCTCGTGATTAGTTTGCATGGGTCGGATGTGTGGGTGGCGGAGCGCAACAGCTTGCTGCGCCGCGTCGCCCGTAGCACCTTCCGCCGCGCCGATGGGGTATCCGCTAGCAGCGACGACCTGCGCCAGCGGGCGATTCGCATCGGCGCACCGCGACGAGCCAGCGAAGTGATACCATACGGTGTAGACCCCGCCAGCTTCGCCCCCGCTGCCACCCCCGACCCCGGCGCGGAGTTGCGTCACACGTTGGACATCCCCGCCGCTGACCTCATCATCTTCAGCGTGGGGCGGATGGTGTACAAGAAGGGGTTCGAGTACCTCATCCGCGCCCTGCCCGCCGTGCTGGCTGCCCACCCCCATGCCCGCCTCGTGCTGGCCGGGGGTGGCGATTTGCTGGATGAACTGAAGCGGCTGGCGCAATCGTTGGGGGTGAGTGAGCGGGTCAGCTTCCCCGGCTGGGTGGAGCGCGACAAGCTGCCGCTCTACTTCAGCGGCTGCGACCTGTTCGTGCTGCCCAGCGTGCGCGATGAGGCGGGCAATATTGATGGCCTACCCAACACCCTGCTGGAAGCGATGGCGAGTGGCCGCCCAGTGGTCGCCAGTCGGGTCGCGGGGGTGCCCCTTGCGGTGCGGCCCGGTGAGAACGGCGAACTGGTGGCGGAGAAGGACCCCGCTGCGCTGGCCGAGGCAATCAACCTCCTGCTGGCCGACCCCGGCCTTCGCGCCCGTTACGGTGAGGCCAGCCGCCGCCGCGTCCTCGACGACCTCAACTGGCAAGCGGTGGCGGGGCGGTTCATGGACTTGTATGCCCTCGCCCGCCGCCACTACCTCGCCCGCCACCGATGAGCCGCCCCCTCAGCCAGCCAATCTCCCCTCCCACCGGGAGGGGCGGTGAGCAAATCTCCCCTCCCA
>JBBSEE010000455.1:0-3235 GCA_038239995.1 Chloroflexia bacterium
GAAGACCAAGCCACATCTACCATCACCAGCTGGGGGCTTACCCCCAAACCCCCGAAGCTACTCACCATCTTTCCTTAGCTTGATGCGTATGGGGCGGGCGGCGGCTCGCCTTTCTGCTTATCCCCCGCCCTATCCGCCCCTTGCCCCCGATGTTGACAGCACAATGCAGCCGCGCTATACTATCGGCATGACCACGTTGCAGATGATGTAGGGAGGGGGATGGCGATGCCGATGCAGATAGACAAGGAACTGAAGAAGGTGTTCGTGGGGCGCAGAACCGAGCGCGATACCTTCAAGAAGGTGCTGAATGCGCTAATCACCGAGCCTACCACCCCGCGTGTGAACGTGGCTAACTGGATGGTGGACGAGGACGCTAGCCGCGCGGCGGACAATCATAACCTGCCGCACATCTTCCTCATCTCTGGGCATGGCGGGATTGGCAAGAGCGAGCTGCTCAAGCGGCTGCACGCCAGCGCGAAGCGGGCCGAGGAAGCAGACCTCTGCCGCGTTGCTGACATCATCCAACTGGAAGCGGGCGGGACATTCGCCAGTCGCGCCGAGGTGGACCCGCAGATGGTGGTAGAGTTGATCGCCCACCGTTTGCTGCGCGAGGGATGGGGTGAGTTCAGCGCGTGGCAAGCGGCGCACGCGGGCGGCATCAGCACTGGCAACTTCGATAATATTTCTGGCAATGCCATCGTCGGCAATGATAATCGGCTAAAGAACATGGGCTACGGCAGCTTCGAGGCTAACTTCTACGGCCAGTCAATCAGCGATGAGGAGCTAAAGCGCAAGCAGCGCGAGTACGAACAGGCCCGCAAGCAGCGACTAACCGAGTCTATTGCCGACCTCAGTGCCGACCTACACCGCATCAGCAAGCAGCAACTGTTGGTGATTGTGCTGGACACCTACGAATTGGTGGATAGCGTTGACCAGCAGCTTAGGCCGCTCTACCTCGACAGCGGCCCGCGCGTGGTGTGGATGATTGCCGGGCGCGACAGCCTCGTGACCGACCATGAGGCGGGGCAGGGGGTGGCGTTTCGCGGCTATGCGGACACCGCGCTGGGCGGCAAGCTGCATCCCATGCCCCTTGAGGAGTTGGGGGTGGCCGACATCGGCGAATACTTCGCCGAGGTGGGCAAGGAGAAGCAGCGGGAGATGGGCCTCGACCAGCCGCAGGCCGAGGCAGTCTATCGCGTGACGCGCGGCAATGCCCTTGCCTTGAGCATGGCGGCGCAGATTTACCTCGATACCGGCCAGCTAGAGAACGCCACCGCCCCAATCAACAACGACCTGCTCCGCTCCCTGAGCAGCAAGGCGGGGGCGCAGGGCGATGAGCCGCTGGTCTACGCCATGACCGAGCGGCTGCTGCTCTATGCGGTTGGCCCTGCCGCCCGCCGCCCCCTCTATGCGCTAGCGATGGCCCGCCGCCCCGAACTGGGCCTGCTGGCGGCGATGATGCAGACAGACGAACGCGACTTCGACCAGCGGATAAACGAACTGGCCGAGCAGTACGACTTTGTAGATACGCGCACCCGCACCCTGCACGATACAGTCGCCTACTTCCTGCGGGCGCGGCTGATGAATGAGGCAAGGGACGGCAACCAGCAGCCGCTCATTGCCGACATCAACCAAGCGGCCTGCGACTACACCCTGATGCGGATACGGGAACGCGAGGCCGAGGTTGCCGCCAAGCTGACCAACGGAACCCCGCTGCGGGTAGAGCTTCTGATGAAGGACGACAAGTGGAGCGAGCTTCTGCTCGACTACATCCACCACGTCCTGTGGAGTGACCCCGAACGCGGCAGCTACGAAGCAATCAGCGCGATTTGCTGTGCGGTGGATTACAATAGTTCGTTGGCACGAAGGCTGCGGGATATAGCTTTGGCACTTAAACCATGCTACAAGGACAAGGGTTGGCTGGCAGTATTGAAAAGTGCCCGCTTTTGGGGGGTAGTGGACGAACCGCAGCTTAATGCCCTGCTCGACCTGACCACACACATGGGCAAGCGAACGGTGAGTTGGCATCCTGACGGTATCGCAGGCTGGGGCGAGGGGCGGGCAGTGCTTTATTGGCGACTGGGACAGTATTACAACCCTGACACTTACGTAGGGGATAGAGAAAAGAAGGATAGAGCAAAGGTGATAGCCCTATATGAGGCAGGGCTGCGCGAGAGTAATATGGTGCGGGATTTGTACTTGAGTGCTGGCTACAACTATGGTGAATTGAAGCGTCATCAAGAGGCCATCAATGCTTATACTCGCGCCATCGCGCTTGACCCTAACTATGCTAACGCCTACAACAATCGGGGCAGCGCTTACTCTGACCTCAAGCAGTATCAGCAAGCGATTGCCGACTATACCCACGCCATCGAACTTGCTCCAACTGATGCGCCCATATTCTATCACAATCTAGGAATCACATACGCACGCTGGGGTCGCTTCGATGAAGCCCTTGATTGCTATCAGCGTTCCCTGTCCGAGCGACCAGACCATGCCGGTACAATCGCCGACTTTGCTGGCTATTACGCCCTAAAGCACGAACCTGCTGAAGCACTGGCCCAACTTAAGCGGGCAATTGAACTTGACGAGGAGCAGCGTGAGCTAGCTAAAACTGACCCCGACTTTAGCTGGCTGCTCGCCAACGACCCCGATTTCGCCGCGCAGTTCCGTGCGCTGGTGGGGTGATGTACGCTGATGGGGGTGGGAAAAGGAGCGCACCGATGGGCGAACAGGGGATGAACGGCAAGGCCAAACCGCCGGGCCGCGCGATGCGGATGAGCAGCAACCCCGCCGCCGCGTGGCTCAGTCGTGGGGTGGCGAACCTCGACGCGCACAAGTATGCAGCGGCGATTGCCGACCTGAACCGCGCCCTGCGGCTCGACCCCAACGATGTGGTCAGCCTCTACAATCGGGCCACCTCCCAGCTTGCCCTCGGCAACCATGCAGAAGCAGTGGCCGACTACACGCGGGCAATTGAGCTTGGCCTCACCCTCACCGATGCCTACGCCAATCGCGGGGTCGCCTACGGCTATCTGGGTCGCTACGACGAGGGGCTGGCCGACTTGCAGCGGGCGGCAGCGGATGAACCGCATAGCGGCAAGGCCGCCTACAACCTTGCGTGGATACACGCCCTCCGCCACGAGGCCGCCCCTTGCCTGCAACACCTCCGCCGCGCGGTAGGGCTAGATGCGAGCTGTCGTGTCATCGCGCGGGCTGATGCTGCCGACTTCGC
>JBBSEE010000456.1:0-3226 GCA_038239995.1 Chloroflexia bacterium
CAACTGGGGACTGACCCCCAGACCCCCTGATGCAACCCTCGCTACCCATCGCCCCGCGGGGGTTGCTTAAGCCACTCTTGCCTCATGCCTCATGCCTCATCGCTCCCCTTGCGTTAGACAATCGCCCGCCCGCGTGATATAATATCCCCCGAACGGCGCACTGCATCGGGACGATGCCCGCTCGCGCCTAAAAATCTGCTTTTCACAGTGAGGTGAACACAGTGCCTACACATGAGATGAACCCGCTGGCCCAGTACACCAGCGACCTGTTTGCCCCCGAAGATGATGTGCTACGCGAGTTGCGGGCGGAGATGCCGCGTCGTGGTATCCCCGAAATCAACGTCAATGCCCTAGAGGGGCGGCTGCTGCAATTCTTGCTCCACTCCGTCAACGCCCACAAGGCGTTGGAAATTGGCGCGTTGGCGGGCTACAGCGGGATTTGGCTAGCCCGCGCCCTGCCCCCCGCCGGACGGCTGATTACCCTCGAAATCAACCCCCTCCACGCCGCCACCGCCCGCGAGTTCTATGCCAAAGCGGGGGTCGCCGACAAGATTGACCTACGCGAGGGCGCGGCCCTCGACATCCTGCCCCAGCTAGCATCCGCCGCCCCGTTCGACTTCTGCTTCATTGACGCGGATAAGGCCAACAACCCCGCCTATATCGAACACGCGCTGCGGCTGGTGCGGCGCGGCGGCCTGATTGCCATAGACAACGCCTACCGCCACGGCTCCATCCTCGACCCCGCCGACCAGACCCCCGATGTGTTGGGCGTGCGCGAGAGCAATCGGATGATGGCGACCGACCCCCGCCTATTCTCCACTATCATCAGCACCACTGACGGCCTCGCCGTCGGCATTGTTCAGTTACCTTTTACCCATCAAGGAGGAAGACATGGCAAGCACCAAAGAGAAGGAAGCGGCCAACGCCGTCGCCGAAGGGGTGCAGGATAGTGCCGAGCAGCACCCCATCGCCGGTGAGGAGGCCGCCCTCATTGCGGGGATGAGCAGCGACCGCGAACACGAACACATGGATGCGGCGGCAGCGGGCAAGCCGAAGGTGCATTACTCCGACCTCGGCCTCAGCCCCGACAACCTGTTGGAGATGTACTATTATATGCTGCTCGCCCGCTCCCTCGACGAGCGGATGTGGCTGCTCAACCGTCAGGGCAAGATTGCCTTCGTCATCTCCTGTCAGGGCCAAGAGGCCGCCCAAGTGGGGCTAGCCTACACCCTAGAGAAGGGCAAGGACTTCGCCTGCCCCTACTACCGCGACCTCGGTATCTTGGTCACGCTGGGTCAAACCCCCCGCGACGTGATGCTCAGTGTGTTTGGCCGCGCTGAGAACACCGACAGCGGCGGCAGGCAGATGCCCGGCCACTTCGGTTCGCGCAAGCTGAACGTCCCCACCGGCTCCAGCCCGATTGCCACCCAGAACGTCCACGCCGCCGGGGTAGCCCTCGCCTTCAAGCTGCGGGGCATTGACGGGGTGGCGATTACCTCGATTGGTGAGGGTGGCACCTCGCAGGGAGACTGGCATGAGGCGATGAACTTCGCCTCCACCCAGAGCCTGCCCATGATTATGATGGTGGAGAACAACCGCTATGCTATCTCCGAGCCGCAAGAGAAGCAGATGAAGATACGCAATGTCGCCGACCGCGCCGCTGGATACGGCATCCCCGGCGTGGTGGTGGACGGCTCCGATATTCTGGATGTGTACCGCGCCTCGGCAGAAGCGGTGCGCCGCGCTCGCTCCGGCGATGGGCCAACCCTCATCGAGGCCAAGGTCAGCCGCTTCACCGCCCACAGCAGCGATGACGACGACAAGCGTTACCGCGACCCCAACGAGGTTAAGCAAGAGCGGGCCGAGCATGACCCCATCACCGTGTTCCGCGACCTGCTGCTGCAAGAAGGAGTATTGAGCGAGGCCAAAGACCAAGAAATCCGCGACGGCATCAAGCGGCAGGTGGATGATGCCACCGAGTACGCCCTTGCCGCCCCCGACCCCGCCCCCGAAGATACCTACAAGCACGTCTACGCCGACCGCACCGAGGCCACCGTCGAGTCGCAATACGAGCATATCGGCGAGTAAAACAACGCCCTTCAGCCCAGCAGATAACCCAAAGGAGAGTCAATGCCAACCAAGTTGCTAATCGAGACGGTGCGCGAAACGATGCACCAACTGATGGAGCAGGATGAGCGCATCATCCTGATGGGTGAGGATGTGGGCAAGCACGGCGGGGTGCTGCGAACCACCGACGGCTTGTGGCGGGACTTCGGCGACAATCGGGTGATTGATACCCCGCTGGCCGAGTCCTCGATTATCGGGGTGGCAATCGGGGCCAGCTTCAATGGCCTGCTGCCGATTGCCGAAATCCAGTTCTCCGACTTCATCATGCCCGCCTTCAACCAGATCGTCGAGGAGGCAGCCCGCATCCGCTATCGCTCAAACAACGACTGGAACTGCCCCATCGTCATCCGCACCCCTTACGGGGGCGGCATTCATGGCGCGATGTACCATAGCCAGTCGCCCGAAGCCTTCTTTGCTCATGTCCCCGGCCTCAAGGTAGTCGCCACCGCCAGCCCCTACGACCTGAAGGGGCTGCTCCGCACCGCGATGTACGACCCCGACCCGGTGATGGTGTTCGAGCATAAGAAGGCGTATCGGCTGATTAAGGAAGACGTGCCCGACGAGGGGTACGAGATACCGCTGGGCAAGGCGGTGGTCAAGCGCGAGGGCGACGGCCTCAGCATCATCACCTACGGGATAATGACTTACCACGCCCTAGCCGCCGCCGACAAGCTGGCCGCCGACGACATCAACGTCGAGGTGATGGACATTCGCAGCCTCCGCCCGCTAGACACTGAGACCATCTTCGCCTCGGTGCAGAAGACCGGCAAGGCCCTCATCGTCCACGAGGACAACATCAGCGGCGGCATCGGGGGCGAAATCGCCGCGCTCATCGCCCAGCACTGCTTCAGCTATCTGGACGGCCCAGTTGTCCGTCTCTGCGGCCCCGATGTGCCCGCCATGGGCTTCAACCACGTGTTCGAGGGGGAGTTCCTCGTCAATCCCGAACGCATCGAGGCCGCCGCCCGCAAGCTGAGCGCGTATTAATTTTGAATTATAAATTATGAATTGTGAATTGTGGAGCTAAGGTGTGAGGCATAAATTGACGCTGCAACATCGTTGTTAACCCACAACCACCCTAACTCATAATTCATAATTC
>JBBSEE010000457.1:0-3226 GCA_038239995.1 Chloroflexia bacterium
AAACCTCAAACCTCAAACCTGATTACGCTGCCGCAGCGCGATAATCCCGCTAATCGCCATCAGGATGACGAAGGTGAGCAGGGCGGGGCCGACAAACTCAAAGGGGTCGCACGCACCCTTACCGTTGTAGAAGCACTGGAAGAAGTTGATGCCGCGAACGCGGGTAAAGATGTAGCTGGGGGGCGAGGAGATGAACAGCAGCAGGCTCAACCACGGTTCGCCGATGCCGGGGTTTTGGGTGTCGAGCAGCAGCACGTACAGCCCGCCGAAGGCCAGCCAGAACACCCCTAGCAGGAAAGCGGAGGCGGATAGCGCGGCTAGCCGTTCGCCCGCGCCCCAATCGGGTTGCCCCAGCACGTAGCGGCTGATATAGATATGCGCCAGTATCAGCCCCAGCACTAGCCCGACCAGCACCACCGAGATAATCAAGAATGCCATTTTGCCCCTCCCGCCGCGATTATAGCACAGTCGCGGCGGTTGCGTGTCCGCGAGGCTTGCGCTATAATGGCGGCCATGTCGCGGGCAGTGCGGCCTGCGCCAAACTTCACTAATGTTAGGAAAGAAGGAGGGTTCGGCAATGTTCGGCCAGATGAAACAGCGGGCAAATGCGATGCTGGTAGGGCTACTGGCGGTCACGATGCTAGGCGCGTGCGATATTGGTGGCACGGCCAGCAATCCCACCGCCACCCCCGTCAGTGGCAGCAGCACGGCGATGACCCCGACCGCAAGCATGGGCAGCAGCACGGGGATGACCAACACCAACGGCGACAACATGGCAAACTCGATTATGCTAGGCGCGGCCCTGAGCCTGAGCAAAGATGCGAAGCCTTACGGCGACAGCCAGAGCAACGCCATCAAGATGGCGATGGACGAAATCAATGCCAGCGGCGGTATCAAGGGCAAGATGCTGACCATTGACATCCAAGACGATGCTAGCGACCCCAAGCAGGCGGCTACGGTGTACCAGAAGTTCATCAACGACAAGGTAGTCGCGATTATCGGCCCCACCCTGAGCAACTCGGCGAAGACCGCCGACCCGCTGGCCCAGCAGGCCGCCATCCCAGTGTTGGCGGTGAGCAACACGGCGGGTGGTATCGTGGACATCGGCGACTACATCTTCCGCGACTCACTGTCCGAGGCGCAGGTTATCCCCAACACCATCAAGGTGGCGAAGGCGAAACTGAACCTGACCAAAGTCGCGCTCATCTATGGCGACGATGATGCTTTCACTAAGGGCGGCTACGATGTGTTCAAGAAGGCACTGGCCGACAACGGTATCACGGTCACCACCGAGCAGACCTTCAAGAAGGGCACCACCAACTTCAGTGCCCAGATGACCGCGATTAAAGGCACGAATCCTGACGCGATTGTCGCCTCCGCGCTCATCAACGAGGCTGAGGGTATCGTCAAGGAGGCCCGCAATCAGGGCATGACCATGCCGCTTATCGGCGGCAACGGCTTCAACTCGCCTAAGCTGATGACCGATGGTGGGCAGGCCGCTGAGGGTGTGTACGTGGGCGCGGCGTGGAACTCGGCAGGTGGCAACCAGATGAGCCAAGATTTCGTCAAGAACTACACCGCCAAGTATAGCAAGGCTCCCGACCAGTTTGCCGCCCAAGCCTATTCCGGGGTCTACATCCTCGCCGACGCGCTGAAGCGGGCCAAGAGTATGAGCGGTGCCGACGTGCGCGACGCGCTGAAGGCGACCAAGATTACGACCGTCCTCGGCGACTTCAGCTTCCTCGACACCCGCGATGCTAACCATACCCCAGTGGTGCAGGTGGTACAGGGCGGCAAGTTCGTGGTGGTGCAATAGGCAAGGATAAGCAGCTTGTAACTGAGCGGATGATGGTCATGATTCGGCACTTGGTGATTTAGATAGGAGTTACGCAGATGGACAGGGCGGATGCGATTCGCCCCTACGTCAACCGGCATAATCCAGCCGCAACTGCGTAACTCCTATTTAGAGTGAAGGGTCAGCCACATCTACCGTCACCACTTGGGGGCTGACCCCCCAAACCCCCGGTTGCACCGCTGCCGCACGACTGGCACCTGCCCCCAGCCCCTCCCGGTGGGGAGGGAGTCGTCACTCATCACTCATCACTTATTCTACCTTCTACCTTCTACAATCACGAATTATGATAAACTGGCAGACTATACCGCAACAACTGGCGAACGGGCTGTTTCAGGGCAGCATCTACGCTCTGTTCGCGGTTGGCTACACCTTGATATTCGGCGTGCTGGACATCCTCAACCTCGCCCACGCCGCTATCTTCATGCTGACCGCTTTCGCGGCGTGGTATCTGGTGGCGGGGTTGGGGATGAACATCTTTCTCGCCCTGATACTGGCCGCCCTGTTCGCCGGGCTAGTGGGGGTGCTACTGGACCGCATCGCCTTCTGGCGGCTGCGGCAGCAGAATGCTCCCCATCTCTCCGCCCTGATTAGCAGCATCGCAATGGCGACTATCTTTCAGGGGCTAGTCACTCTGCTGCCCACCCTCGGGGCCGACCCCAACAACCCGTTGGTGGGTGGCGACCAGCACCACTTCACCCCCGGCTCTATCCCCAGCGGCAATCTGAACATCGGTGATGCCCTCAGCCTGCCACCTATTAAACTGGTGGTACTAGCGGTGAGCATCGTGCTGATGATAGGGGTGCAATACCTGCTGCGCCGCACCCGCTTGGGGCGGGAGATGCGGGCGGTGGCCGAGTCGCCCAAAGCTGCCGCTCTGCTGGGGGTGAACATTGAGGCGGTGATTGCCAAAACCTTCTTCATCGCTGCTGCGCTGGGAGGGGTGGCGGGCGCGTTGTACGCCTACACTTACGATACGGTTATCGTCAATATGGGCGAACAGGTGGAACTGAAGGGACTGGCCGCGATTATCCTCGGTGGGATGGGCAGCGTGGTAGGCTCGGTGGTGGGCGGCTTCATCCTCGGTCTCGCTGAGGTGTTGAGCGTGGCAGTGGGGGGGAGCAATTGGAGCGATGCAGTCGCCTTCGTGGTGTTGTTCATCATGCTGCTGATACGGCCCAACGGCCTGTTCGGGTCACGCGCCGCCCGTGCGGGGTAGGTTTGAGGTTTGGGGTTTGAGTTAGTGGTGAGTGTAGGGGCGGGTTGCACTCGCCCCACATGGAGCGCATTACCGCATTTCGCCATTACCAACCATGATGTAAGGGCGCGGCTGCTTGTCTTTCACCTTTATGGCAAAGATAGCGATGACAGACT
>JBBSEE010000458.1:0-3221 GCA_038239995.1 Chloroflexia bacterium
ACCTACGACTGGCAGGATGCTTACGTGCAGAACACCAGCGGCACCACCCTCGCCACCATCATGCACGTGGACTCCAATGCCCAGACGTGGACCAACGTCAACTTCAGCATGGCCGCCTACGCCGGTCAGACCGTGCGGATCAAGTTCCTCGTCCATCAAGACGGCTATGGCGATGACACCTCCATGTACGTGGATGATGTTTCGCTCACCTGCGGCCAAAGCCCCTATGCCTCCCCTACTGCTGGGCCGAACACCCAGCCCGGTGGCGGGTCAGGCAAGCACTAAGCAACAACGGCGCACCCGTGCTGAGACTGTGAGCCGCAGCGTCGCGGCTCGTAACCAGCAGCGGACTACAGCGTGGTAGTTCGGCCCCAAGGCAGGCCGGCAACGCCAGCAAAGCAAAGGAACACCCCATCGCAACGTCGCGGTGGGGTGTTTCTGTTGGGGGGATTAACTTATCGCCACCCTCTGCGGTGCGCTAGCGCGGCCTCGGCCTCATCATAGGTTGGCCCGGCTTGTTCGCCCCAACGCGCATAGGAGAACATCTGGGGCGGGGGCAAAGGTCTATTCTCCTCCCGAATACCATCCACCAGTGTTTCGAGCAAATCTTGGCCTTGTGCCGCTGCTGCGGCGTAGGTTGCGCCGTGTGTGTGCTGCGTACCCAACTCCGGTATAGTCACGAGGTAGGCACCATCCTCCTCAGACCATTCGATGACCATCGAATAACGGGGGTAATTATACCCCTCTTTTTGACCGTTCATGATAGCCGCCCCTTTGCTTCACGTATTGCCTCTAGGAACTTTTGGACTTGACGTTCTTGATAGATTTGAGCATCAGCACCATCCCTCCCAGATAGTACAACTTCTATGCTTGGAACGAAATGATGCTTCCATCTTTCGTGGCTGCCTTTGCCCGGCTTAATATAGCAGCCTTCACGCAACAAATCAGCCCTGAGCTGTCGTATCTTTCTCGGCATACTCTATCTCGGCCCTACGTCATGTTGGTTGTTCCGCTGCTCCGCTGAACCTAATCCGCTGGCAGGCCGCCTGTGCGCTTCGGTTGGGCGAGTGCAACCCGCCCCTACGTTATTTTAACTCATAAGTCTATCTCTGCCCCACCGCCAGCGGTATGGTCCGTCCTTGACGGAAGTCGCGCTTGGGGGGGACAGCGGTTTGGGCGTTGAGGGTGAGGGTGCCTTCGGCTTGCTGGGCCTGCTCGTGGGCATGGTAGCTGCTGCGGACTAGCGGGCCGCTCTCCACGTACTTGAAGCCCATACCGAGGCCGATGCTCTTGAGGGCGGCGAACTCGTCGGGGTGGTAATACTTCTCCACCGGCAGGTGTTGCAGTGAGGGGCGTAGGTACTGGCCGATGGTCATGATGTCGGTCTGATGGTCGCGGATGTCGCGCATAGTTTGGATAATCTCCTCCCACGTCTCGCCCACCCCCAGCATGATGCCGGTCTTGGTCATAATCGCGCGGTCGCCCGCCAGTTGCTTGGCATGGCGCAACAGTTCGAGGGTGCGGTGATATTGCGCTTGGGGGCGGACTTGGCGATACAGGCGCGGCACGGTTTCGGTGTTGTGATTGAGGATGTCGGGGCCAGCGTCCATCACCAACTTGAGCGCGTCATAATCGCCCTTGAAGTCGGGGATGAGCAGTTCGATGCTGGTGCCGGGGCAGTGTTCGCGGATGAGGCGCACGCACTCGTAGAAGATGGGGGCACCGCCGTCCTTGCGCTCGTCGCGGTTCACCGAGGTGATGACCACGTGCTTCAGCTTCAGGGTCTGCACCGCTTGCAACACCCGCTCCGGCTCTTGCCAATCGAGCGGGCCGGGCCGCCCCGTGCCAATCGCGCAGAAGGAGCAGGAGCGGGTGCAGACGTTGCCGAGGATGAGGAAGGTGGCGGTGCGGTTCTCAAAGCACTCGCCGATGTTGGGGCAATGCGCCTCCTCGCAGACGGTGTGCAGTTCGTTCTCACGCATCAGCCGCTTCACATCGCGGTAGTTCTCCCCCGCGTTAATCTTAATCTTCAGCCAGTCGGGACGGCGTTCTTTGGGGTCAATGGGCATGGTATGGTTCTCTCCGCTTTTTAGTCTAGGTGCTGGTGCTGTCCGCTTCAAACTCCTGCTCTTCTGGCAAGGCTTTCAAGTCTGCCAAGCGCACCAGAGCAGCGTAGGGTTCACCATCAACCGTGAACATTACCGGCACATCACCCACGCTCGGCACATAATCTAGCAGGGAGCCAGTGGCTTGGCTCACCTCAATTGTCCGCATTGGTGCGCTCTCCACTCCTAGCTCGCCCCAATCTATATCCTCAAAGGCGACACCCCCATTGGCCTGATAATCTTCATGCGAATGCTTTAGGATGGCGCGAAGCTGCGGGCTGCGACTATGAGCGGCAACTTCAGCCTCAAAGTCAATGTCATCTTGCGCCGTATTGCCACCCAGCATCACCAATTCAGCATAGGGTTTGCCTTCAAGCGTAATGATTATGGGTGCGCCCGATGCACGGTCAAGGTAGTCAGTAAAGCTACCCTTCGTCTTGCGAATATCAATTACGCTCATAGCTCTATCCTTTCCCCAGCGATGTGCAAACCTGTGCTGTCTTTAACCCCCACCCCCACTATTGTGACCAGCTTGTCTTCGACCGTGTAAAAGACTCTGATGTAACCCAGCCTAAGCTCAAACTGATAGCCGAAGGCATTCGGCTGCATCTGCTTGCGATTTCGGGTCTGCTTTGCTGGTTCATGAAGCAGATGCAAAGGGATGGCATCTCGAATTATCGCGTTATCTCTAGCAGAGAGCCAACGTAGATGCTCCTTAGCTTCATTGGTAAGTTCAATTTTGTAGGCCAATTTATTCCCCTATAATGCTGGCTACAACCTCAAGTATAACCCCGCCGCTAGCCGATGTCAACGGGGGGTGGCTCGGCCACTTGGTGCAGGGTGTAGGGGGCAGCGTCGGGCAGGTAGGCGGCGCGGTCGAGGGCGAAGTAGCGGGCATCTACCCCATAGTAGTGGCCGTCGCGCTCGTACTTGAGGCCAATCTTCTGCAACACCCGCTGCGAGGCGAGGTTATGGGGGTAGGTAATCGCCACGATGCGGGGGAGATCGACTTGCTCGAAGCCGTAGCGGATGGCCGCGCGGGCCGCCTCAGTCGCCAGCCCGTTGCCCCAATACCGCTGGGCGAACAGGTAGGCCACCTCCACCTCGTCGGTGTCG
>JBBSEE010000459.1:0-3215 GCA_038239995.1 Chloroflexia bacterium
GAGGGTCAATCGGCCATCGCCACCTGGTAGGCCCGCTCCGCCATCTCGGCAAGGTTGGCCCAATCGAACCGCGCCCATAGCCGCGCCTTGGCGGCTGCCCCCATCGCCTCACGAAGCTGGCTGGATTGCAGCAGCCGCAGGGCGGCCTCGGCGAAACCTCTATCATCGCCCGGCTCGACCAGCAACCCCGATACGTTCTGCTCCACATACTCGCCCACCTGCCCCACCCGCGCCGCGACAATCGGCAGCCCCATCGCCATCATGTCTATCAGCCGCACCGGACACTTGGCGCGGTTGACCAGCGAGTCGCGCATCGGGAAGATGCCTATATCGGCGGCGGCCAGCATCTGGGCAAGGGTGCCATCGGCCAAATCTGACGGCTGAATCGCGCGATGCACGATGGAGTGGGCCAACCCCGCAGGCTGGGCCAACTGGAGCAGCTTGCGCTCCTCGCCGAAGAAGCCGCTGCCTAGCACCAACAACTTGACATCGTGCATCGCCGCGGCCAGATGCTTGAGCAGGTGTATCACCCACTCGACCGGAAACTCGACGAAGCGGGTGTAGAGTAGCAGGGTGGGGTTGCTCTCGATGCCCAGTTGCTCCCGCATCCGCATCACCGTATCGGGTTGGGCTGCCTGCTTCCAGCTATCGTACTTGGCATGGTCGGCTCCGTTAGGGAGATAGAAGACCCGTTGTGGCCTCACCCCCATACCCCACACTTGCGCCTCTAGGGTGCGACTGGCAACCGTGACTGCCCCGGCATGGCGGGGTAGGCGTTGTTCCTGCCAGTGGAACAGCAGTCGCTGGGGCAGGCGGTAGCGGTTGCGCTCGTTCCAGCCGCCCCGCCCCTCCCAATCGTCGTGGTCCAGCACCCAGCGCGTCCGCCGTAGCATCAACATCTCGGCAGCCAGCCCGGTGTAGGCTTTGGGCTTGAACACGTGAACCACATCGGGCTGCCCCGTTCGTGCCCGTGTTGCCAGCAGCAACGGCAAGCGGGGCAGCAGCGGCGGAGGCAGCAGCACGCTCTCGACCGCGACCCCCGCTTCCTTCCAACACAATCCCGCCTCGCAGGGGTTATCCCACGCGGGGATGATTACCCGCACACCGTGCCCCCGCCCCGCCAACGCCCGCGCAAGGGGCAGCACCCGTTCGCGGGTGGTACCCTTCGGTTGCAGGGCGAACGGGGCAATCATGGTGATGTTCATGCCCGCATTATACCACGTTCGCTGCGCCGTAAAACTACTATTTGCTTGCTTTTCCCCACTTATGATAAGATAGGGCGGGAGGTAGCAAACCAATGAGCGACGTACTCGACCCGCGACCCGCGACCCGCGACCCTCAGCCCTTGCGCCGCACCCGCATCGTCTGCACGATTGGCCCCGCCAGTTGGCAGCCGGAGACCTTGCGGGCGATGATGCGGGCGGGCATGGATGTGGCCCGCATCAACTTCAGCCACGCCGAGTATGAGGCCACCGACCGCACCATCGCCCACCTGCGCTCGATTAGCGCGGAACTAGGCCACCACCTCGCTATCCTCGCCGACCTGCAAGGGCCGCGCATCCGCATGGCCGCCACCCCCGACCCCGGTATCGTCCTCCGCCCCGGCCAGCGGTTCGACCTCTACGCCGACCCCGATGTAGTGCCTAGCCAGCAGGGAGCAGCCGTGGATTACCCCGCCCTGCCCGCCGATGTGCAGCCCGGCAACCTGATACTGATTGACGACGGGCTGATTGCCCTGCGGGTGGTCAGCGTCAGCCCCGACATGGTGCATACCGAGGTGGTCAACGGCGGCCCGCTCGCTTCGCATAAGGGCATCAACGTGCCGGGCGTGACCCTCAGCACCCCCACGATTACCGACAAGGACAAGGCCGACCTCGGCTTCGCCCTCGACCACGCGGTGGATGCGATTGCCCTCAGTTTCGTGCGTAGCCCCGACGATGTGGCCCAGCTACGTGCCCTCATCGCCGCGCACGGCCCCGCCCGCCCCCTAGTCATTAGCAAGATTGAGAAGCACGAGGCCGCCAACCCCGACACCTTCGCCGCCATCCTCGCCGCCTCGGACGGTATCATGGTGGCACGCGGCGACCTCGGCGTGGAGATGCCCACCGAGGAGTTGCCCATCTTGCAGAAGTGGATGATTAACCGCACCCGCGCCGCCGGTAAGCCGGTGATTACCGCCACCCAGATGTTGGACTCGATGATCCGCAACCCCCGCCCCACCCGCGCCGAGGCCACCGATGTTGCCAACGCGATACTTGACGGCACCGACGCGACCATGCTCTCCGGCGAAAGCGCGGCAGGCCTCTATCCTGTGCAGGCGGTGGAGACTATGGCCCGCATCGCTACCTATACGGACGGATATTACCACCACCAACTCGCCTCCCCCGCCAGCAGTGGGCCAGCTTCCGCCGCCGACGACCATGAGGCGATTAGCCAAGCCGTCTGCGGCGCGGTTGTCGGCGCGGCGCAAGCACTGGCGGCCAAGGCGATTGTGACCATTACCGCATCGGGCTACACCGCCCGTCATATCGCCCGCCACCGCCCTGCCGCCCCGATTGTGGCAATCAGCAACTCGCAGGCAACCTACCGCCAACTGGCTTTCACGTGGGGCGTGACCCCCTGCCTCGTGCCGGAGTTCACCACGATTGACGATATGCTAGTCGCCGCCGAGCATGAGGCGGTCGCTGCGGGGGTGGCCCACGCGGGCGACACCATCATCATCAGCGCGGGCTTGCCGCTGAACACGCGGGGGCGCAGCAATCTGCTGAAGGCGCAAGTGGTAGGGGAACATAGTTTAGCCTTGCCGCTATCCCCCAAAAAGTGGTATGATTTAGCCAAGTGGGGGAACGCTAGCCATGCACATCGGCTTCGACGCTCGGCTCGTCTACTATCAGCAGGCGGGTATCGGGCAGTACATCATCAACCTGCTATCCGCCTTCGCCGAGCTTGAGCAGCAACGCGCCGCGGCGGCGCGGGACCGCTTTACCATCTTCCAGCGCGGCGGTGATGAGTTGCCCCTTGCTGAGGCGGCGATGTACACCCGCCACAACCTGCGTACCCCCAGCCACCACCGCTTTGAGCAGCCCGCGCTGGCGTGGGAGATGGGCCGCTACCATCTCGGCCATCGCCTCGATGTGCTGCATAGCCCCGACTTCATCCCTCCCCTGTGGCTGGCCCGCTTTGGCCTACCCACCGTCATCACTATCCACGACCTC
>JBBSEE010000460.1:0-3211 GCA_038239995.1 Chloroflexia bacterium
CTCGGTGGCTATGCCGACATCTTCCTCCGCAACACCCTTGCCAGCGGGGTCATCCCCCAAATCAGCGCGATTATGGGGCCATGCGCGGGTGGGGCGGTCTATTCACCCGCGATTACCGACTTCATCTTGATGGTGCGCGATACCAGCTATATGTTCGTCACCGGCCCCAATGTGGTCAAGACTGTCACCCAAGAGGATGTCACCTTCGAGGAACTGGGCGGCGCGACTATCCACAATGCCACCAGCGGGGTGGCCCACTTCGCCGCCGACAACGAGGAGGAATGTCTGCTCACCCTCCGCCGCCTGCTCTCCTTCATCCCCTCCAACAACCTCGACGACCCCCCCTTCGTCCCCACCAGCGACCCGCTGGACCGCGAGGACCACGAACTGAACCGCATCGTCCCCCCCCAGCCAACCAAATCATACGACATGAAAGAGGTCATCCACCACATCGTGGACAACGGTGACTTCCTCGAAGTGCAGGAGCATTGGGCACCGAACATCATCGTGGGCTTTGCGCGGCTGGGGGGGCGCAGCGTCGGCATCGTCGCTCAACAACCAGCGGTGCTGGCGGGCGTGCTGGACATCAACTCGTCGGACAAGGGGGCGCGGTTCGTGCGCTTCTGCGATTGCTTCAACATCCCGATTATCACCTTTGTGGATGTGCCCGGCTTCCTCCCCGGCGTGGGGCAGGAGCATGGCGGCATCATCCGACACGGGGCCAAGCTGCTGTACGCCTACTGCGAGGCCACTGTACCCAAGATTACGGTGATTACCCGCAAGGCATACGGAGGGGCTTACGACGTGATGAGCAGCAAGCACGTGCGTGGCGACATCAACTTTGCGTGGCCCAGCGCGGAGATTGCGGTGATGGGGGTAGACGGCGCGGTCAACATCATCTACAAGGACATCATTGACCAAGCCGCCGACCCCGAAGCGAAGCGCAAAGAGCTAGTCGCCGACTATATCGAACGGTTCGCCAACCCCTACATCGCCGCCGCGCGGGGCTACATAGACGCAGTCATCGAGCCACAGCAGACCCGCCCCAAGCTCATCCGCGCCCTAGAGAGCCTCAAGGACAAGCGCGACACCAACCCACCCAAGAAGCACGGCAATATGCCGCTCTGAGGGATGAGGCACGAGGCACGAGGCACGAGTAAGGTTTGAGGTTTGAGGTTTGAGGTTTGAGTATCGTGACGTGCGTAGGGGCGAACCGCCGCCCGCCCTGCTGAAGCGCATCAACCATCCCATCAGCAGCGCAGAGATATGCGCCCGGCTGAAGCCAGTGGAGACTGATATAAATGCCCGACACTAGCCTTACTTGGATGCCGGTACTCGCATGGCGTTTGCGGCAGCAACATCTGGCCGAGCGTGCGCCGCATCATCAGATGTTCGCTGAGGATGACGAATGAGGAGCGATATGGCTAACCCGAATCAGCGCAAGATTAACAAAATCCTAATCGCCAATCGCGGCGAGATTGCCCTGCGTATCATCCGCGCCTGCCGCGATTTGGGCATCGGCACGGTGGCGGTCTACTCCGAGGCCGACCGCACCGCCCTGCACGTGCGGATGGCGGACGAAGCCTACTATATCGGCCCACCTCGTGCCCGCGACAGCTACTTGCGCGGTGACTACATCATCGAAGTGGCGAAGCGGGCGGGAGCGGACGCAATCCACCCCGGCTACGGCTTCCTTGCCGAGAACGCGGGGTTCGCCGAGGCGGTGGCCCTCGCAGGGCTGACCTTCATCGGCCCCCCGGCGGCGGCGATGCGGGCGATGGGCGGCAAAGTCCCCTCTCGCCAGCGAATGGAGCGGGCCAATGTGCCAATTGTGCCGGGCACAATCGAGGAGGTGAGCGACCCGCATGAGGCGAAGCGCATCGCGGGCGAGATTGGCTACCCAGTGCTGATTAAGGCCACCGACGGCGGGGGCGGCAAGGGGCAGCGGGTAGTAGAGAGCGAGGCCGAGCTAGCCAATGCCCTAGAGGCGGCGGGGCGCGAGGCGGTCAACAGCTTCGGCTATGCCGGGGTCTACATCGAGAAGTACCTGCCCAGCGTGCGCCATATCGAGATACAGGTGGTGGCCGATAATTACGGCCACGTTATCCACCTCGGCGAACGCGAGTGCAGCCTCCAGCGGCGGCGGCAGAAGATGGTCGAGGAAGCCCCCAGCGCGGTGATCACCCCAGAGTTGCGCGAGCGAATGGGGGCAGCCGCGGTGGCAGCGGCGAAGGCGGTCGGCTACCAGAGCCTCGGCACCGTCGAGTTCCTCGTCACCCCGGAGATGCACTTCTACTTCCTAGAGATGAACACCCGCTTGCAGGTCGAGCATCCTGTCACTGAGCTAGTCACTGGGCTGGACTTGGTCACGCTGCAAATCAAGCTAGCGGGGGGCGAGCCGTTGCCCATCCAGCAGCGCGATGTGCTGATGCGCGGACACGCCATCGAATGTCGGGTCTCATCCGAGGATGCAGCAGCCAACTTCATGCCCAGCATCGGGGTGATTAGCGTGGTGGAGCAACCGACTGGCCCCGGCGTGCGCCTTGACAGTGCCTTGACCGAGGGCTACGAGGTGTCGCTCTATTACGACCCAATGCTGGCGAAGCTGATTACATGGGGCGAAACGCGGGAGCAGGCGATTAGGCGTACCCTCCGCGCATTGGGCGAGTTCCGCATCGAGGGCATCAACAGCAACCTCGCCTTCCTGCACACGCTGGTAAGCAGCCCGGAGTTCGCCGCCGCCGCATTCGATACCGGCTGGGTGGAGGCCAACCTCGACCGCCTCATTGCGGCGATGAATGCGGCCAATCCACCGCAAGGGGAGCAGCAGGCCGCCGCCATCGTCGCCGCCTTCCTCGCCCACCAGCAACACGAACGCAGCGGCAGCCACGCCCCCAACGGCGCAGAGACAGGGGCGGTGGGCAGCAATTGGCGTAAGCTCGCGCGGCTTGCCAACCTACGTCGCTAGACAGGCATGGTATAATGTAAATAATGACATTACCGTAGGGGCGTACAGATGTGCGCCCTCTAACTGGGGAGCAAGGCAATGATTACCGAATTGCGGCTGCAAAACTTCAAATCGTGGCAGGATACCGGCCCGATGCGCTTCGCCCCACTGACCGGCTTCTTCGGCGCGAACAGTTCGGGCAAATCCGCAATCCTGCAATTCCTCCTCATGCTCAAGCAAACAGTGGAGAGTGCGGACCGCAAC
>JBBSEE010000461.1:0-3209 GCA_038239995.1 Chloroflexia bacterium
CCGCGTTCGCAGAGCATCACTTGGCGGTTGCCGGTGGCGAGGATGTACTCGGCGGAGAGCAGCCATTCCTCGATAGTCGCGCTCAGGCCGCGCTTGAGCAGACACGGCTTGCCCGCCTTGCCCACCTCTTCCAGCAGCAGGAAGTTCTGCATATTCCGCGCCCCGATTTGCAGGATGTCGCTGTACTGGGCAACCAGTTCAACATCGCTGGGGGTCAGCACTTCGGTAATCACCTTCAGGCCGGTGGCGGCGCGGGCGGCGGCCAGCAACTCTAGCCCCTCCTTGCCCAGCCCGCGAAACAGGTAGGGGGAGGTGCGCGGCTTGAAGGCCCCACCGCGCAGTATCTTCGCCCCTGCCGCCTTCACCGCGTGGGCGGTAGTCATCAACTGCTCCTCATTCTCCACCGAGCATGGCCCCGCCATCACCACCAACTCCTCGCCGCCGATTTTCACACCATCCACGTCTATCACCGTGTTCGCGGGCTGGAACTCGCGGCTGCTCAGTTTGTACTTCTTGGTAATCGGCACTGTCTGCTCCACCCCACTCATGGTCTCGACGTGGCCCTGTAGCTCGTTGTACAGGCGGTCGGGGTCAGAGCCAACCACCCCGATGACGGTGCGCTGCTCGCCACTGCTCAGGTGGGGGGTGAAGCCACTCTCCTGCACCCGCTGCACCACCGCCTCGATTTGCTGCTCGGTTGCCCCGTATTTCATCACGATAATCATCACCTTACTGCTCCCTTCTGTGCGAATGTAGAATGTAGAGTGTAGAATGTAGAATCGGGCTCGTCGTCTCCCTTCCTACCGGAAGGGGTTGAGGGTGGGTGAGGAATAAAAGTCCCCTCCCCGATGGAGGGAGAGGATGTGGGGGTGCGGTGGAACGTCGGCGTTCGGCGCAGCCCCTAACTTGGTATACAGTTCGTGCAACTTAATCAGGGCGGCCTTGAAGTCGTTGACCGTCACTTGGGTCATCCGCTCTAGGGCTGCCCCTTCCTGCCTAATTACGTAGGCGGGGTGGAAGGTAGCCATGGCCCAGACGACGTTCTCCGCGACGGCGGGGGCAGTCGCCTCGACGGGGGCGGCTGGCGTGGCGGCATCGAACATGGATAGCTGGTCTTCGTTGACCGCGACTGGCTTACCGTCGCCGCTGGCCCCTGCGGGCAATAGCGAAGGGGGGATGGCCGCGCCGATGGCGGGGAACCATTGCCCCCGCTCTATGGTCATGCGGAAGTCGCGGTGGATGACCTGATTAGCAGCGGTCGCCCCCAGCGCGATGATAATCTTGGGCTGGATGATGTCCAATTCCGCGCTAATCCAGCGTTGGCACGCCTTGATTTCGGTGGCGGTGGGGGGGCGGTTAGTGATGCGATTGCCCTCCATCTTCATGGGGCGGGACTTGACCACGTTGGTGAGCCACACATCCTCGCGCCTAATCCCCGCCTCGGCCAGCAGGCTGTTCAGCAGCCGCCCGCTGCGCCCCACGAAGGGGCGGGCTTGCTTGTCCTCATCCTCGCCCGGCCCCTCGCCGACGATGACGATGGGGGAGAGGATGTTGCCCTCGCCGAACACCATGTTGGTGCGGGTCTTGTACAGGTCGCAAGCGGTGCAAACCCGGCCCTCGTCGCGCAGGCGGGTGATGCGCTCTAGCATCTGCTCGGCATTACGCTGCTCGTCCATAACTGTTCCTCAGCTTGTTGAGGCGGCTCCAGTTCGCTCAGTTCGCCCGCATCTTGCTCACCCTGTTGCAGCACCATCATATCGTTGACTAGCGAGTTCACCCCCACCGCGTATAGGGCTTGGAGGATCGGGTGTTCGCCGGGTGGCACGAGGTTGAACGAACCGGCGGCGAAGTTGGCAAGCTCGACCATGTCGCGGAAGCGTTGGGGGTCGCTCTGCTGTGCCCACGCAGCCAGCCCTTGTAGCTCACTAATCACGCGACTGATGCGTGGCTGGGTGTAGCGCAGGTTGATGGTAGTCTCCATGCGGGTGCGCTGGGCCTGCTCCTCGGCATCGTTCAATTGTTCGCGGCCCTCAGCCTGTAGCTGCTGCGATAGCTCGAACACCGCGGTCGCATCGCCCTCTAGCTCCTTGGCGGACAGTATCAGGCTGGGCAGGTTGAGGAAGTTGATGAGGTACTGGGTGCGCCCTAGCTGCCGCGCCATGCCCTCGCCGAGGCGGATAATCATCCGCGTGCTGGGTTTGACCTCTGCCGCCGGGGGAACGTTCGCCATCATCTCTTGTATCTGCGCCGCCCGCTGGGTGGCCTCCTGCAAGCTCTGCAACACCATCTGCTTGAGCATAGGGTTGTCGCCCGGCTCCATAGTCTCCAAGCTCATCAGCGCGACCGATAGAATGACTGCTTCCACGCTGTTGGGGTCGGTCTGCACCAACACGGGGTAGAGGGCATGGCGAATCGCCTCCTTAATTGGCGGGGTGGTCAGCTTAGTGGCAATCTGGCTGAGGGTGTGGTCCAGTTGGTCGCCAATCCGCGCTTCCTCGTCCGCGTGCTGGGTTTGGCCGAGGGCGGTGAGGTCGCGGCTGAGGCGGTCCAGCATCGCCCCCGCATCGGGCAGGTTGGGGTAGCGCAGGGTGGGTATCTGGGGGACAATCAGCGGCAACTGGGAGATGAATTGGGGCAAGTCTTCGGGGTGCAGTGAGCCGATGATCGACTTGACCCCGCGCTCAATCGAGGCCTCCATCTCGGCCAATTGCTGGTCGGCTAGGGCCATACGCTGCTCATAGCTCAAGCCATCAGCGGCGCGGTTACGCTCTTCAGTGGTGACATCAGCAGACATCTATTGCTCCTTGTGCCAAAATTGGGCATAATACACGATTCTAGCGATAACTATACCATCTATGGGCGGCGATTGTCAAACCCCCGCCGCCGGGCAGGGGTTGGCAAAGCTCCCCGATTTCATCTGGAACATTGCTAGCGTAGGTGGAAGGTGAGGGCGAGGTAGAGCAGCTTGGCTAGCTCGGCGCGGCTGCTCGGCGCGTTGGGGCGGAAGAACCCGTCCGCGTAGCCGCCCACCCAACCTCGGTGCGTGGCAGTCTTGATATAGCCATATGCCCAGTGGCTCGGTGGCACGTCGGGGTAGTCAGTATACTGCCCATTGTACGCAGGCGCACCGCTGGCTAGCACGGTGAGCTTGACTAGCTCGGCGCGGCTGATGCTCAGGTTCGGTCGGTAGGTGCCGTCGGGGTAGCCTA
>JBBSEE010000462.1:0-3203 GCA_038239995.1 Chloroflexia bacterium
GGCCGCCCCGCCGCCCCCAAGCCCATCCAGCTTGCTGAAGATCATTAGGAGCAACCCATGCTGACCCGCAACGAAAAAGATGGCTTAAAGATCTTTGATGGCTTCAGCCTTTAACTCGGCCCTTTTATGGTGATACTAGGGCCGAACGGTTCGGGCAAGTCCAACCTGTTCGATGCAATCCAACTGCTATCGCGCTTGGCGGTCATGCCATTGCGTAAGGCGATTAGTGATTTGCGGGGTGAACCCCATGAGTTGTTCAGCAAGCAGGCGGATGGGCAACCCGGAACTAGGATGGCCTTCGCCGTGGAGGTATTGCTCAATCCTAACCTGCACAACACCGATATGCTAGGTACCCAGGTTGAAATTAAATATTCACGCCTGAGATACGAAGTGGAAATAGAGCGCACTAATAGGGACCGCGTTTTTATCACTAGAGAAGAAGCACGACTTATTAGTGCAAAGGACGACTCATGGGTAAAAGGGATTTATCAACCTTCCCGCAACTTCAAGGATGCTTTTATAAAGCGAAAGCAGGGCCAGCAAAGCTCATTGCTTTCCACTGAAACGAAAGGCGCGGAGGGGAGGCCTGCGGTTTGTTATATATATCAAGATGGCACACAAGGCCGCGCAAGGAAGGTACAGATAAGCAATGCGACGGTACTCTCCAGCTATAACAACGCAGAGTTCCCCCACCTATACGCCCTCAGAGAGGAGCTAGGTTCGTTTCACTTGCTACAACTTGACCCTATCGAACTGCGTAAGCCAAGCCCTACACTTGCTCCGGAGGATGAGCTAGAGAGCAATGGGGCAAATCTAGCCAGCGTACTGCATCGGATACAAGAAACCACCAGCACCGAACTACGTCCCAGAGGTGACATCCCCCTTATCGCCGCCGACCTATCATCGCTCATCAATGGGGTCCTTGGTTTCGATGTAGTACGTGACGAATGGAACCGTGAGTATCGAATTGATATTTGTATGCGCGGCAATCAGTCATACAGTTCGCGGGTTGTCTCGGATGGCACGCTTCGAGTTCTGGCCTTGTTGACCCTATTCTATCAATCCAAGCATTGGGGTCTGATTGGCTTTGAGGAGCCAGAGAATGGGGTTCATCCGTGGCGACTGAAGCAAATGATTAGGAGACTGCGTGAACTTGTTACCGACACCGCCAGTAGTGAACCCGATGTGCAGAAACCGTTCTCCCAAATGCTACTTAATAGCCACTCGCCGGTCGTTCTATCGGGCCTCGAGAATGGCGAAGTCGTATTTGCTGAGATGGTTAGCCGAGTCAATTCCAGTATGAATCCTGCGCGGCGAACGAGATTCACCCCGGTCATATTTGAGTCGATGGGCGCGGGACAGGAGGGTAAAACTAACCATATACCAGCCTTTCAGGCAGAGCAATATCTGCTCAGTGCATTGCCGGGAGAGCATTGATGCGATATTTGGGATTGGCCTTTTACGGAGAGGGTCCAACAGATTACAGCTTTTTGATACCGATTCTATATCGGACAGTCAATGAGCTTTGCCATCAGAGTCAGAGCCAAGTGGAAATTGGTGATATTATTGAACTTGTGTCGCTTGATCACCGAATAACGTATGAAAAGGAGCGGATACTGAGGGTGACACAAGAGCAAGAAGGCGGCTACCACATAGTTTTCATTCACGCTGATGGTGATGGAGATTGGAAAGAGGCGATAGAACGTCACATCGAACCAGTAACACAAACTTTGATACAAAAACTGAGGGGTATAAAAAAGCGAGAACAGATAGTAGGAGTTGTCCCTGTTAGAGAAATGGAAGCATGGGCTTTGGCTGACGGCGACACACTTCGGGGCGTATTCGGTACCACGCTGAACAACGCCAAACTTGGTATTCCAAACAACCCTAAAGAGGTAGAGAGCATTCCCGACCCAAAACTTGTGCTACGAGGTACCCACGAAAAAGCTGTAGGAAGAAGGAGTAAGAAAGGTGTCGCCGATTTTCTAACATCAATTGGGGGAAATTTGGATCTAAAGCTTTTGAGAAGAGTCCCCTCCTTCCAACGCTTCGAGCAGGATTTGCACGCTGCCCTCACCATGCTGGGCTACATTACCTAGAGAAAAACTATGAACATCCTCGCCTTTGAAACCTCATGTGACGAAACCTCGGCGGCCATCATCAGGGATGGTCGTTACATCCTCACCAACGTGGTCGCCTCGCAGATAGACCTGCACAAGCGATGGGGCGGGGTGGTGCCGGAGCTTGCTAGCCGCCAGCATATCATCTATATTGTGCCCACCCTCGAAGCCGCCCTCAAGGAGGCGCAACTGACGTGGGCGGAGATTGACGCGATTGCGGTGACGAACGGGCCGGGGTTGGCGGGGGCGTTGCTGGTGGGGGTGAACGTGGCGAAAGGGCTGGCCTTTGCGCTGGGCAAGCCGCTGCTGCCCATCAACCACATCGAGGGCCACATCTACGCCAACTGGCTAATCCCCGGCCCCGCGGCCAAGCCCAAGCCGGTGGTCACTGAGCTAGCCACGTCCGCCGCCGATGCACCTGCCCCTGCCGACGAGCCGAGCAGCAATGAACCATCCGCCCGCAGTTACCGCGCCGCCTACGCGCAGTCTGCCCCCGTCTATCGCCCTCCTTCCGCCCCCGCACCCCCACCCGCGCCCCGCCCGGTTGCCCCCGACACGGGTACGCCGCCGGAGCCACAGTTCCCCCTCGTCGCGCTGGTGGTGTCGGGTGGGCATACCGAACTGGTGCTGATGAGCGGGCATGGGCAGTACGAACTGTTGGGCAAGACGATAGACGATGCCGCCGGTGAAGCCTTCGACAAGGTGGGACGCATCCTCGGCCTCGGCTACCCCGGCGGCCCCGCGATACAAAAGCTGGTGGACGCGGAGCAGGCCGACCCGCGCGTGATTGACCTGCCCCGCGCGTGGCTGCGGGGCACTTTCGACTTCAGCTTCAGCGGGCTGAAGACTGCGGTGATGCGAAAGATTGACGAGTACGGCGGCCTGCCAGAGATAATCGAGAAGCCCCGCCCCTTCGCCGAGGTGGAGGCCGCCCAGCAGCAAGCCCAGCGGGGGGATAGCGGCGATGAGGTGAATATCCGCCCCGGCCATATGCCCGCCGCGATAGTAAGCGAACCGTTGACCATGCCTGCCCCCGATGGTCGAGCAAAGGCCGAGGCCCAGCCGCGCGGCTTCCAGCCCCCC
>JBBSEE010000463.1:0-3203 GCA_038239995.1 Chloroflexia bacterium
CGCGGCGACCAGCGCCAGCGCCGCCGGGTCGTGGGTCAGCGCCGAGACATCGTTGACCAGCACCGCGCCGCCGTCGAGCGCCGCCGCCATCACCGCTGCCTTGCGCGTGTCGATCGACCACGGCACGTCGAGGCCGCCAAGCACCGGGCGCAGCCGTGCGAGTTCGTCGGCGAGCGGCACGTCGTCCGCGCCCGGCCGGGTCGATTCGCCGCCGACGTCGTCGCCGACGTGTTCGACTGGCTCGACGCGCGGATCGCCGCGTGCGTCGCGGCCGGCATCGCGCGCAACCGGATCTGGCTCGGCCACCGCCTTGCCGTGATAGAGGTCGGGAATGAGGACGATATAACCCTCGGCGGCGACCCGCTGGGCGAGGTCCTTGATATGCGGCTCCAGTCCCCACCACTCCTGTACCATGATTACCCCCGGATGCGGTCCGCCTTCGCTGGGCCGGGCAAGGAAGCCGTCCATACTGCCGCCATTGCCGGGGTAGCTGACCATCTCGGTCTGCACCCCACCATATTGCTGCTCCTCAGCCATGCTTATACCTCCTGTTGCTGATAATCGGCCAATCTGCCTGTCACATATGGTGATTATAGCACATTGTAAGCCCGTCTGGCCTGCTTCCATCACCTGCTTGAAGCGTTGCAGGTCATCCTTCACCTGCTTGTCCGGCTCCTCCCCCAGCAGCTTGGCGATTGCCGCCCCGACTATCCCCGCCGGTGGGTCGTAGGACAGTTCGACCCGTACCACGGTGCCATGACCGTCTGGGCTAGGTTCAAAGTGAACCGAACCGGCATTGGAGATTTGCGAACCATCCAGCGACTGCCACGCAATCAGTTCGTTCTCCTTGTCGTTAATCACTGATGCGTCCCACTCCACCGTCTGGCCGAGCGGGGCTTTGGCAACCCAGTGCGAACGGGTAGGACTCTGCACCGTTACTGACTTGAGGTGATTCATAAAGCGGGGCAAGTTCTCGAAGTTGTGCCAAAACTGATAAATCTCCGTTACGGGGCGGTTGACCGTCACGCTCTGCACTACCTTAATCCCACCCTTGTGGGGGACGCTGGCGTTCTCGCTGCGCTCCGCATCCTTGTTGCTGCCAGTATTGCTAGCCATAAAGGTTATCTCCTCCTCAGCCGCACCGCGGCGGTGGTTGATTGACCGAAACGTACCATGCCCCAATTGGGGCGATGCAATAATGAGGCTATGCAAATCCCGTGCCATACTACGGCTAATCCGCCCACCCTTGTTGTGGTAAAATAGAATAAGCTAATCGGGCAATCAGTAAGTGGCTGAATAGTCGGTTTTCGCTGCGTAGGGGCGGGTTGCGCTCGCCCCTTTCTGAATAGTCGGTTTTCGCTGCGTAGGGGCGGGTTGCGCTCGCCCCTTTCAGACACATTCTCGGTCTATAGAAAGGGGAAAGCCATGATACTAGGGATGAGCAAGGTCGGTCGGTTGACCGCGAGCATCGCCGGGTTGGCGATGCTGATGGTCAGCCTTGCGGGGGTGAACAGCGGTAGGGCAGTGGCGGCCACTGCGCCGGGGCCGAGCGCGAACCAACCCGACAACTTCACATGGTCGAGCCGCATTGACATCTCGCAGGGGAGCATCGCGGTCGGCCCCGGACTGGCGATGCGACAGGGCGACGCGCACATTGATTACTCGCTGGGAAACGCTACGGTGAAGAACGTCTATGTTGCCCGCAGTGCCGACAGCGGCCACTCGTGGGGCGCGGGGGTGTTCGAGGGCTGCACCAATGGCAGCACTGCTGGCACTACTACGGTGAAGGTGGCGGAGGATACCAGCCGCAATGTCTACCTTGTCTGGTCCGACTACTGCCTCGGCACCCGCTACCTGTTCCTCCGCAAATACACCTTTGCCAGTTCCAGTTGGGGGCCGATACATCAGCTTACCACCTTCAACGCGAATGGTGGGGCGGTGGCGGTGGGGCCGAATGGGGTCATCTATGTCTCCTACGTTCACGTCATCACCAGCGGCAGCAACGCGCAGGTAGAGTACATCCTATCCACCAATGGGGGCAGCACCTTCTCCGCGCCCACCCCACTCACTGATGCCAGCCAGTACGTGAACAGCACCAGCATCGCAGTGGACAGCGGCAGCCAGCCGCACATCGTCTATGACCGGGGGTCGGGCAGCACCTTCCAGATATTCGCCCAAGATTTCTACTCTGGCGGCTGGCACCTCACCACCCTGTATACGGGGCGCGGATTTTACCCAATTCTAGCCAGCAACTCGCATGGCGGGGTAGGGGCGGTGTGGCAGATTAACGATGCCGGGGTGGAAGCATATTACAAGCGTTGGTACCCCACCAGCCACCAATGGGATACGGTCTCCACCAACGTGTCAAATACCGCCGAGAATGCCTTCAACCCTGCCATCACCTACGATGAGCAAGACCGCGCCTACGTGACATGGGCGCAGACACAAGGCGGTAGCGGGCTGTATACCTACTTCTCATACGAGACCAGCATCGGGGTGTGGAGTGCCCGCACACAGGTCGAATCCAGCCGCTCCACCGCGATGCAGATGGCGAGTTGGAACAACAACATCGGGCTGGCCTATCAGTATGACGGCAGCGGCGATTGGCGGGTCTACTTCCGCTGGATACAGGCGGGGCTATGCTCCGTGCCCTTCACCGACATACAGGGTAACATCTTCTACGGGGCCATCGAGTACCTCTACTGTCACGGCGCGGTCAACGGCACTGGCGGCACCAACTTCACCCCCAGCGGGACTAGTACACGCGGCCAGTTCGCTAAGGTGGTAGTGGTCGCGTTCGGGATTGCTCCCTATACCCCCGTCACTCCCGACTTCACCGACGTGCCCCCTACCTACTTCGCCTACAACTACGTGGAGGCGGGCTTCCACGCTGGTGTCCTCAGTGGCTATGACCCTACCACGTGCAGCAACAGCGGGGCAGTCTACCCTTGCTATCTGCCCAACACCGCGATTACGCGCGGGCAAATCACCAAGCTGGTGGTCAACGCGGCCCACTACACCCTCATCAACCCACCCACCCCCAGCTACACCGATGTACCGGCTTCCAACCCCTACTACACCTACGTGGAAACAGCGCGGGCCAAAGGTATATTCGCCCCTCCCCCGCCTACCTTCTTCCTCAACAATCCAGTCGCCCGCAGCTTGATGGCCCAAACTATCTACAACGCAGTCGTAACCCAACG
>JBBSEE010000464.1:0-3193 GCA_038239995.1 Chloroflexia bacterium
AAAAGATGGTATAATTGGATTATGGAACGCGGTATCAACAAGCTAATGCTGGTGGTGGTCATCGGCCTGCTCACCCCACTGGGGATGGGGGCGGTCGCGGCTGCCGCGCCGCCAGAAGCGCACATCGCCTCCTCGGTCGCCCCCCTCGCCGCCCCTTCCCTCAGCCGCGCCCTGCCGGTGGCCCAACTGCGGGTCGCTGGCTACGCCCTCAAATCGCTGTTCGCCCGCCACTGGACTTTCGCCCCGCCCATCACTCTGTACGTGCGCGGCAATCTTGCCCTTTCCCGCGCCACCACTGCCCCGGCCCTTCCTGCCAACCCCCGCCCCTTCTATCACAGTGCTGGCGCGGGTGGTCTCCCACTGTTACATTTGCTGATTGTAGATGATGACTATCTGCAATCATCGCCCACTTTTCCCTTACTTGTATCACCCCATGCTATCATCATGCCCCCTGATTGGGCATAAAGGAGTTTGGCTCAAATGTTTAACTGGTTTAAGAGCGCGTTCGACAGTGGCAACAAGCTGGTGAAGCGCACCGAGCCATTGGTGCGCGAAATCAACCGCCTTGCCCCCGAATATAGCGCGATGAGCGATGAGGAACTGCGGGCGATGAGCGCGGAGTTCCAGCAACGCTACCTTGCCGCTATCGAAGAAGCCGAGGCGGACGAGAAGGACGAGTATGCAGTACGGCAAGCGGGCGAGGCCGCGTTGGAGGAGATACTGCCCCAAGCGTTCGCCGCAGTGCGCGAGGCGGCCCAGCGTAGCATCGGAATGCGCCATTATGACGTGCAGCTCATCGGCGGCATCATCCTGCACTGGGGTAACATCGCGGAGATGAAGACCGGCGAAGGCAAGACTATCGTCGCCAGTCTGCCGCTCTATCTCAACGCGATTACCGGGCGCGGCGCACACCTTGTCACGGTCAACGATTACCTTGTCAAGCGCGATGCGCGTTGGATGGGGCCGATTTATCATCTGCTGGGGCTGACCGTCGGTATCTTGCAGCACGATACCGCCTACTTCTACGACCCCGCCTACGTTACCGGCGATGAGCGTAGCGACTACCTCCGCCCCGTCCCCCGTCGCGAGGCCTACCTTGCCGACATCGTGTATGGCACCAACAACGAGTTCGGCTTCGACTACCTGCGCGACAACATGGCGAAATCGCTGGACCAGACCGTGCAGCGTGAGCTTTTCTATGCGATTGTGGACGAGGTGGATAATATCCTGATTGACGAGGCTCGCACCCCACTGATTATCAGCGGGCCGTCGCGCAAGTCTACCGACTGGTACGCCCGCTTCGCCCAAATCGCCCGCACCTTCGTGCCCAGCGACTACGAGGTGGATGTAAAGCGACGCACCGTGGTCCCCACCGAGGCGGGCATCAGCAAGGTGGAGCGCGAACTAGGCATCGCCAACCTATACGAGGAGGGCGAAAGCGGGGTGCTACTCCATGCCGACAAGGTGCATCACCTTGAGGAGGCGTTGAAGGCCCAAGTGTTGTTCCACCGCGACAAGGAGTACGTGGTCGAGGGCGATGGCGAGGTGGTCATCGTGGACGAGTTCACCGGACGGAAGATGTCGGGCCGCCGTTACTCCGATGGGCTGCACGAAGCCATCGAGGCCAAAGAGGGGGTGCGGGTGCAGAGGCAGACCGTCACCTACGCCACCATTACGGTGCAGAATTACTTTAGGATGTACAAGAAGCTGGGGGGGATGACCGGCACCGCCCTGACCGAGCAGGAGGAGTTCTTCAAGATTTACCAGCTTGAGGTCGCCCCCATCCCCACCCACCGCCCGGTGCAGCGCAAGGATATGGCCGATTACGTGTACAAGAGCGAGGAGGCCAAGTTCAACGCGGTGGCCGACGAGGTACAGGCCCTGCACGACGCAGGCTTGCCGGTGCTGGTCGGCACCATCAGCATCGAGAAGTCGGAGGAACTCAGCCGCCTGCTTACCAAGCGCAAGGTGGAGCATAATGTGCTGAACGCCAAGCTGCACGAGCAGGAAGCCCTCATCATCGCGCAGGCGGGCAGGCCGGGGGTGGTCACGATTGCTACCAACATGGCGGGTCGTGGCGTAGACATCCTGTTGGGCGGCAACCCTGAGCGGCTGGCCATGGATATGCTGAAGCAGCGGCGGGCGGAGATTAACGCTACCGTTACCGCGGAGGATGCCCGTAACGCCAGCCGTGCCGCTGCCGCAGGCGAGGTGGTCGAGCTTGTCAACGAGGCCGAGTTGGACATCGCCGACTTGCAGTATCACGGCTTTAGCAAAGAGGACTGGGATGCCACCCTTGCCGAGGCCAAGCAGATTTGCGCCGTCGCTCACGATGAGGTGATTCGTCCCCGCCCCGAACTGAGCGACATCAGCGGCCTGTGCGTGCTTGGTACCGAGCGGCACGAGGCGCGGCGGATTGACAATCAGCTACGCGGACGCGCGGGGCGGCAGGGCGACCCCGGCTACTCCCGCTTCTACGTCTCCTTGCAGGATGAACTGATGCGCCGCTTCGGCTCTGACCGCATCGCCGGGCTGATGACCCGTTTCGGCATGGCCGACGATATGCCCATCGAGTCGGGGGCGGTGAGCAAGGCCATCGAGGGGGCGCAGACCAAGGTGGAAGGCTACAACTTCGACACCCGCAAGTATGTGCTGCAATACGATGACGTGATGAACAAGCAGCGGGGGGTCATCTATGAGGACCGCCGCCGCATCCTAGAGGCCGACGAGGGAGGCTTGCGGGAGCGCACCTTGCAAGCGATTAAGGATGAGCTTGACGCGATTGCCCATAGCCACGCCTTCGTCAACGAGGAGGACAAGAGCCGCAACTTCTCCCAGATGTTTGCGATGATTGGGCAAGTGCTACCCCTAGATAGCACCATCATCAATCAGCATCAAGACATCTGGGACTTGCCCCCCGACCGTCTATCCGAGGCGTTGGGCGAACTAGCCGAGCAGATGTACGAGCGCAAGGAGGCCGCCGAAGGTGAAGAGATGATGCGCCTCATCGAGCGCAGCATCCTGTTGCAGATAATAGACACCTTGTGGGTAGACTACCTGACCGAGATGGAAGCACTACGCGAGGGCATCGGGCTACGCGCCTACGGGCAGAAGGACCCGCTGGTCGAGTACAAGATAGAAGCGTCACGGATGTTCAACGGGCTGAAGGCGGACATCCAAGCCCTGATTGCCC